>CADBLW010000293.1 GCA_902795625.1 uncultured Lachnospiraceae bacterium
CTGTTTCTTATGACAAGTTTTCAAAACGCGCTCAAACTCGTTGAGATCGCGGCGCTTGTGTGGGCCGGGCTCACGCTTCTTGCTTTTTTCTCGATACGGCTTCTCCATCGGAGAGACCGTAAGATATTCCGTCCGATGACCGCGAAGACAGTCGGCCGGATCGACGAGATCGACACGCAGGAGGAGTACGACAGCGATTCCCGCAGCACGACCAGCCGGTATTTTGCGAGCTATACCTTTGCGGTGGATGGCATGATGTTCCGCGGGCACTATGAGGAGATCGGGCCGTTCGGCAGCCGCAAGGAGACGGTCGTGTATTATAACCCGCAGAATCCTTCGGAAAATACGACCAAGTACAGCAAGGATCTTGCCACGGGAATGTGGGCGTTCAACACGATCGGCAAGGTTTTCGGGATCATCATCCTGATCCCGGTGATCATCATCCTGATCTGAGAGGGGTGTTTTCATACGGAAAATGGCGTGATATCTTGCATTTTCTTACAAAACGGGAACGGAGCAGGCGCATTTTCCGCAAAGAATACATTCACACGAAGAAAAAACATCGTATTTTACCCCGCGGTAGTATATAATTATACTGTGGGGTAATTCTTTATTGTGCGGGACGTCGGTGCGGCGGCCCGGGAGGAGAGATTGAATAGGCGTTCCCGGCGATGCCGGGAGGGGAGGACGTGAGATGTTTACGTGGAATTACCAGTACATTTCCAAGGCGAGGCTTGCGACGTCGCTGGAGCAGATGGGGTTGCAGCCGGAGAAGGGCGACATCCTGATCCGGATCCACACCGCCATCCACCTTCAGGACGACGCGGTGGAGCTGGCGCGGTTCATCAAGACCATCGTGCCGGAAGCGAAGATCGTCGGTACAAGTACATCTGCGGTCATCAACCGCGGCAAGCTTGCCATGAACCAGTGCGTGATCTCGGTCACGCAGATGAACGGAGGTCACGTTCAGACTTCCGTGATACCGACGAGAAACCCGGAGACGGGACTTCCGGTCTCTGTCGACGAGGTGTGCCATTCGGCCCAGTGCAGGGTGCTTCGGGAGGACACGAAGCTGATCCTGATGTTCCTTGCCGGAACGTATCTGGACATTCAGCGAATGGTGAACCAGAGCAATGCCTGCAAGCCCGGGATCCAGATGCTCGGCGGCATTGTGAACTTCTCCGAGATCGGCCAGCAGAAGGACTGCAAGGCGGGCTTTGTCTTTGATGAGAACGGCTGGACGTCGGAGGGACTTCTCATGGCGACTCTCGGCGGTGAAACCTTCGAGTGCTTCAGCACATACGCCACGGGAGCGCAGGCGATCGGTGACGAGTATGAGATCACGGATGCGTTCGGCAGCTGCTTCCTCGAGTTGAACGGCGTCGATGCTGCGAAGGAGTACAGCACCGGCATCGGCGAGGCGCTCCGGAACCGTCCGGAGCTCGCGGAGCTGTTCCCGCTCGTGTACGCGGACATGCCGGACATCCCTGTTCCGATCCGGTATCTTGATGGGGAGAGCCTCGCGCAGATGTTCCCGGAGGAGGATCCGGCGTATGCGGCGATGTTTGCGCAGCGCGAAGACCTCGACCGCGAGACGAAGAAACCGTATATCTGCACCAATCACAATATTACTGTCGGGCGAAAACTGCGGCGCGCGTTTATCTACGACCGCAAGATCATCGCCGACAATCATACGATGTTCAACCACGTGGAGAGCTTTGAAAAGTCGGATACGATCTTCGGTTACTCCGGCGCCGCGCGGTCGCTCATCTATTCCAACTGCGCAAAATGGGAACTGTCCGCCTACGAGAACTCCAACATGTGCGGCTGCGTCACGAACGGCGAGATCGTGTTCGCGAACGGGCGCAACACTCTGGCGGACTGCGCGTTTGCCGTGGCCGTCCTCGGCGAGGAAACGAATACACAGGAGTGTAATCCGTACGCATTTTCCCACACCGATTCGCTGGCGGCGGACAACCACGCGCTTCTCAACTATCTCATGGACATTGAAAGCTTCCTCGGTCAGGGAGCAACGGGGGGCGGAGATGATCTGCGGTCGTTTATCCGCGACTGCGAGCTGAAGCTTCTCTACTCGGAAAATGAGGATTATCCGAACGAAGCAGCGCTTCACATGGATATCAAACTGAAGGGGTACGACCGCATCTGCATCATTCAGGTTCCCGACACTTCCGGCATGAAGCTTGTCTTCAGCGAGGAGTTGATCCGCCTTACACAGCGTGCGTACATCGGCAAATGTGCCGACTACGCGAAGAGGCATGACTACCGATTCTACGTGCTGGACGACTGGCGCGTGGCCCTCGGGGCACCGTCGTACGCAGTTTCCATGCCCGTGATTACGAAGAATATGGAGAATCTCCAGAGGGAGCTGTTCGCCACCACGGAAGGGATGATCGCGATCGTGCCGGTCTTCTGCGTCATCAACGGATGTACGGTGGAGAACTTCGACTCGGTATACAATCGGGCCAGGTTGGAGATGCTCAACAAAAACATGCAGTTCTACGTGTGCGACGCAAAGATCTTCCAGTCGGACGAGGAGAGCATCCGTGAGCGGTATCACATGGTCAACGTGATCAACTACGCGATCGCGCATGACAAGATCATCCCGTATTATCAGGGGATTCATGACAACGCGACGGGAACGATCCACCACTACGAGTCGCTGATGCGGCTCGAGGACGAGAACGGAACGATCTACTCACCGTACCGGTTCCTCGATGTGGCGCGCTCGTACGGCCTTCTGTATGACTCCGTTTCCACCATCATGATCCGCAAGGTGTTTGAAAAGTTCCGCGATGTCGAGGACATCAGTGTCAGCATCAATCTCGGCATGCGCGACATTAAGAACCGGGATACGTTGGAGCTGGTGTACGACCTGCTTGCGGAGGTGAAGCATCCGGAAAACTTTATCTTTGAGATACTGGAGAGCGAGGACGTGGAGGCCTACGATGTTTTGGAGAGCTTTGTCGACCGCGTGCATCAATTGGGCGGCAAGATCTCCATCGATGACTTCGGCAGCGGGTACTCGAACCTGCAACATGTCGTGAGCATTCATTCGGACTTTATCAAGATCGACGGCTCGATCGTTCGCAACTGCTGCAACAGCCCGGAATCGGAGCTGCTGATCAGCCTGATCGTGGGTTACAAGCAGCTTGGCATGCAGAATCTTCGGATCGTGGCGGAGTTTGTGGAAAATAAGCAGATCCAGGATCTGCTGTTGCGGCACGGCATCGACTACTCGCAAGGGTATTTATTTTCCAGACCGTCACCGGAGATCGCGGTGTAAACTGAAGAGGAAAGGGGTTTGCTTATGTCAGGTATTGGAGACGTAAAGAAAACGATCGGCCTGATCCTTGAGGATATCTCCGTCGATTACTCGAAGGAGATCATACACAGTGTGCGCACGGCCATCGCGGGACACCGCGACATGCGCCTTGTGGTGCTTGCTGGCATCCATGACGAGGAGAAGAACCGCAGGGACAGCAACTACTGGTACAAGACGGTGCACAACTCCGTGTACCACCTCGAGGAGATGCTGAACCTGGACGGCCTGATCCTGACACTGCCGAACATATGCGGTGTCAGCGGTGATGACGTCATCGACGAGAGATACAGTAAATTTGCCAACGTTCCGAAGGTGTTCATCTCGACGGACGTAGCGGACGCAACGACGGTGCGCTATGACAATGAACAGGGACTTCGCGAGGCGATGGAATACCTGGTCAATGTCAAGGGTGTCACGCGGTTCTGTATGCTCGGCGGACGGGACGACAACGGCGATGCCCGGGAACGAAAGAGAGTGTTCGTGGAATGTCTGCAGCGGAGCAGACTCACGTACAGTGAGGACATGTACGAGAAGACGGACATGTCGATCGAATCGCGCGCTGCAGCAGAGCGTCTTATGGACCGCAATCCCGATGCACAGGCGATCTTCTGCGTCAATGACCAGGTTGCGGTGCCGTTGTATGATGTCCTGAAGGAGCGCGGTATCACCCCCGGCAAGGATGTTCAGGTCTTCGGATATGACAACACCAAGTTCGCCGGGACAATGATCCCGCCGCTTGCGTCCATCGGCGCGGACGGCATAACGCTCGGACAGAAGGCCGTGGAGCTGCTCCTCGAGAAGATGGAGGGACGGGAAGTCGGATCGGTGATCCTTCCGACGAGACTGTACGGCCGTGAATCGCTCGAGTACGAGATGTACGAATACACGACGATGGAGATGCTTCAGGTGGATCAGGCGTTCGTCTATCGCATGTTCGACGATTGTTTCTACCGCTACGCGAGTGAGATCCACGACAATGATGAGGTCAACCTGCGGAGATTATTTTACGAATTCATCTCGCGCATGCTCCGGTCCATGCTCTCGGGCACCATGACGATGGAGGAGTTCACCGAGCTGCGCAAGCTGATCCACATATTCTTCTCCAACGGGGCGATGAAATACACGGATCCCGCGAAGCTGGTGCGGAGCATCGAGCGTCTGCAGAACAGTATGAACAAGTCGCAGAAGACCGTCACGTCGAACTATATGAACAACCGGTGCTTCTCGTACATGAAGGACCGCGCGATCCTTGCAATGTCCGAGGAGATCAACGCGATCGGCGAGAACCTGAAGAAGGGCCGTGAGAGACTGGAGGATTTCTTTGTGCAGTGCATGGATTTTGACGAGGTCGCCAAGGTCAACGAGGAGACGATCATCCGGTGCTGCGACCGTCTCGGCCTGCCGAACATCGCGGTGTTCCTGTTTGAGAAACCGGTCGATTATCAGGACGGAAAGCCTCTGGAGTTCCCGAGTGTGATCCGGCTGATGTGCACGGTGCGCGATGAGGAGATCCGCGTGCTGGCACCCCAGAGAAGACTCTGTCCGGTCAGCGCTATCTTAGAGAGAACGGAGCTTCCGAAACGCGACAGTTTTGCGGCAATCCCGATATTCTACGGATGTAGAATCTACGGGCTTTTGCTCTCGGAAATGAACGAATTTACAGCCGACCGCGGCAACATCGTAGCTGACCAGCTCGGACGAACGCTGCGGATCAACGGACTGTGATCAGGAGGTAAATAACAATGGGAAAACAGAATTGGAAGGCCGGCAACATGCTCTATCCCGTGCCGGTAGTTATGGTGAGCTGCAAGAAGCCCGGGGCTGATGAGAAGCCGAACATCGTGACCCTCGCATGGGCAGGCACGATCTGCTCTGATCCGGTGATGCTGTCCGTGTCGATCCGGCCGGAGAGATACTCCCACGAGATCATCGAGGAGAGCGGCGAGTTCGTTGTCAATCTTGTGACCGAGGAGCTTGCGGAATCCTGTGACTGGTGCGGTGTCCGCTCCGGGCGCGACTTCGACAAATTCCGCGAGCGCAGCCTGACCGAGTACCGCTCGGAATACATGGAGACGCCTGCCGTGGCGGAGAGCCCGGTCAACCTGTATTGCAAGGTAAAGAAGGTGGAGCGTCTCGGCTCACATGACATGTACATCGCGGAGATCGTCGGCGTTACCGTAGACGACCGCTACATGGACGAGAAGGGCCGTTTCGACCTTGAGGCGGCGCACCTGATCGCTTATTCACACGGTGTGTACCACGCCCTCGGCGACAAGCTCGGAACCTTCGGCTTCTCTGTGAAGAAGCAGTAATATAACGGACAGTGAGACCGGAAGACGGTCGGATCCGCAGGGAGCAATGATCAACACATGAGAAAAGCAAGCCGCAGTCAATTCTGCGGCTTGTCGTGTTTCTATGGATTGTCTTTGTCGTCGATCAGCGGTTACTGCTGTTTGCGGCTGTTGCGCTTCTTTCTGCGCGCCAGTTCGCGCTTGCGCTCCCTGCGGTGGAGGATCACCTGCGCCGTCAGCACCGCGCCGATGATGAAAAGGATACCGCATGCGATCGGAAGGATCGGATTGACCTTGTCGGAACTGTCCTTGGACTTCGTCGTATCGCCGGAAGGAGAGGACGAGCTGTCTTTTTCGTCGTCTGGCGACGATGTCGGTGAGGGCTCGGGTATCGGTGTCGGGGTGAGGTTCGGGATCTCCTGACGGATCACGGCTCCGCAGTCCACGCAAGTGTATTCCGCGAGGCCGGGTGCTTCCACCGTTGCCTCGGTCACGACATTGAAGCTTTCCGAAAGGGTGTGCACAGGAACGGTGTAGTTGTCGCGGTACTTGTATCCGCAGGTCTTGCAGGTATGTTCCGTGTAACC
>CADBLW010000294.1 GCA_902795625.1 uncultured Lachnospiraceae bacterium
GCGGGCTCGTCGAAGGGTGTCAACAAGGCGCATGACCGCAACGAGCTGGTCTACGCTCTCAAGGAGGCTTCCTACCATGACCGCAAGATCCTGGTTGAGGAGACCATCGTCGGCCGCGAGATCGAGTGCGCGGTGCTCGGCGACGGCATCACCGTGGACGCCAGCGGCGTCGGTGAGATCCTTGCTGCGGATGAATTTTACAGCTACGACGCCAAATACAACAACGAGGAATCCCGCACGGTCATCGGACCCGAGCTGCCGGACGGCAAGGAGGAGGAATTCCGCGAGGACGCAAGGAGCATTTTCCGAGCCCTTGACGGTTTCGGCCTCGCGCGTGTGGATTTCTTCCTCGAGAAGGACACGGACGAGATCGTATTTAACGAGATCAACACGCTGCCGGGCTTCACGTCGATCAGCATGTACCCGATGCTCTGGGGCGCTAAGGGAATCGACAAGAAGTCACTGGTGACGAAGCTGATCGAACTGGCAGCACGGCGGTGAGCGATGGATGTTCTGATTAAGATAAACGCAACGATCCGTTCGGACTCGGAGGAAGTGACGGAATCCCTCGTGCGCGGCTCGTACTACAGGAAGGATGATGACCTCTACCTGTTCTACGAGGGCGTGGACGAGGAGACACCGGGGCTGATCACGCGGCACAGGATCGTCGTCAGCGGCAACTGCGTTGATATTCAGCGCACCGGAGCGCTTCAGTCGAAGATGCGCATCGTGCCGGGCGAGCTCAACCAGTGCGAGTATGAGACGCCCTACGGGACGCTGGAGATGGACTTCTTCGGCATCACCGTGGAGTCGGAGGCGGACGACAGCGGGATGAAGCTGCGGCTTGTGTATGAGATCCGGCTGGCCGACGTTCCCGTCTCGGAAAATGAGCTCCTGATCGAGGCGACCGTCGCGGAGGAAGAAAAATAAACCTGTCGGGCATTTGCCCGAGGCAATAAAAGAAAGCGCTGCATCGGCAGCGCTTTCGTCGTTTCTGTGTTAAGTTTCCGAAGCGGAAGGCAACGGATCATTTTCCGCGAAGGCGGGCAAGCAGACCGCGCTTCTTCGGCGTCTCGTCCTTCTGGAGAGCACCGCGCACGCCGTGAACCTGCATGATGTAGATACCGCTGATCATCGCCTTGCACTCCTTCTTGACGGGGATCAGATCGAAGATCTTTTCGTCGCACATCAGCGAGAGGATCTGCGGACCGATCTTAGCCTTGACTACCGGAACCTTCGCGCGGCGCGCGTACTTCGGGGTGCTGTCAATCACGACCTGCGGGAATCCGGCGTCCTTCAGGGGCATCCGTTTCTTGTCGATGACGAGCATCGAGGCAGGGCGGGCAGAGGCCTTCATCTCGGCCATGGCGGCATCATTTTTCTTCTGTAAGCGTTTGCCTACGATGGAAAGAACGATGAAAAGAATGATGACAACAACCGCGATGATCGCCAGCGTGATCCAGAGCCACTTGAGCGAAAGAAGCGGTAAGAGAGATGCTTGAATCATGAAACATACCTGCTTTCTTGTTGGTACTTGTATGCAATCCGTCCGTGGTGTCACGAACCGAACAATCTCCACACAGCGTGAACATTGTAACACGGAACGGAGGGGAAATCAACGGAAAATGATCACTGCTTCGCGACGGCGGTCTTCTGTTCTGCTGAGGTGTCCTTTTGCTCCGTTGAGTTGTCCTTCAGCGCCTCGTCATCCGGGCACGAAACCCCGTGAGCTTTCAGCATTTCAACGATGCGCTCGCGGACGACGCCGGGCAGAGCCACCTTCTCATCGCGGGTCAGATCCGCGGTGGGGATCGGCTCGCCGAAGATCACGGTGACGCGGGTCGCGCGGATCTTCGGATAATGCTTCTCGAGAATGTCGTCCATGCCGATCATGGCCACCGGCACGACGGGGCATCCCGTGCGCTCCGAGATCTTGAGGCTTCCGGCCTTGAAGGGCTTCACGCCGTCGTCGTGGTTGCGGGTACCCTCGGGCATGATGAACATGGAGATACCCTTCTTGTTGTCCTCGATAGCCTCCTGGATGGTCTTGAGACCTTCCTTGGGGTTGGTGCGGTTGAGGAATTTGCAGTCCAGAGTCCGCATCCACCAGCTGAGGAACGGCACGTGGCGAGTCTCGTATTTTGCGATAAATCCCGTGCTGTGCAGCCGGGGGATCGCAAGGTAAGCTGCGAGAATGTCGTACATGCTGCGGTGGTTGCCCGCGAACAGCACCGGCGTACCCTTCGGAATGTTCTCGCGCCCCTCAACCTTGAGCCGCGCTCCCGAAAGCAGGAAGATCGGCCGGAACGCTGCCGCGCAGGCAAAGGGCTGCGCAAGCTTCGACGCTGCCTTGTGTGAGATCGCGTGGATCAGGAGCAGGATCAGGCAGACCGGCAGGGTGATCACGGCACAGATGCAGATATATAAAATTACGAAAAATGACCGAACCATGGTAAAGCCTTTCCGTTAAAAACGTTCCCACCCGAGTCAGGGTGTCATCGCTGTCCGCGGAGGGAAATGCTGCCCGTATAGTTTGCTTCGCGGCAGGATGTAGTTTTTAACTCTGCATATTGTAATCTAAGTGGTATGTATTTGTCAATCAAAGGATGCGGGCGATGAGGAATTGCGGTTGCACCGGTGCCGCAAAATGTGCTATGATAACCGGGCAGTAAATACAGAATAAATACAAAAGAAGACTAAAGAGGAAAAGCGCGGAGCATTTTCGGAGGCTTTTGCTTTTACATAAGAATAAAATGGCTTACAAGAAGATGGTTTATTAAGTACGGATTGATCCGGGAGGAACTACGATGGATATACGGCTTGGCGATATTTTACGGATGAAGAAGGGGCATCCCTGCGGCGGCAACGAGTGGGAGGTGCACCGTGTGGGAATGGATTTCCGGCTTCAGTGCCTCAAGTGCGGGCGCATGATCATGGTGCCGCGCAAGCTGGCGGAGAAGAATTTGCGGCTGCTGACGCGTGACGGCGTCGCTTACAAGCCAATGGATCTCGTTGTGAAGAGGGACAGTGCGGAGACGGCGGAGCAGCCGGCAGAGAATGCGGCGGAACAGCCGGAGGAGTGATCGAACGGACAGACTGAGGAAGGCACAGAATCCCCCGAAACCGACACATTGAACAAACAAAGCGGCAGCGGTTCGTCGCTTTGACGAAGAATTTTCCGGAAAAGCGCATAAAACGTGCGTTTTCGTGAATTTGAAAGCGGTTATTTTGTGTAAAATACCGCTTGCATTTCACGGGAAGCTATGGTACAATGCAAATCCGTGATATGTTACACATTACCTCGGAACCCTGCATTTTGCGGGGGAAAGAGACCAATTTTCCTTGCTCTTGTCTAGGCAAGGGCCAGAGACCAAAAGGAGGTGCACGCAACTATGAATAAATACGAATTAGCGGTAGTTGTGAATGCGAGAATCGAAGACGAAGCCAGAGAAGAAGTCCTCGGTAAGGTGAAAGCGCTTATCGAGAGATTCGGCGGCGTGGTTACGGAAGTGATCGACGGCGGCAAGAAGCATCTGGCGTACGAAATCCAGAAGATGAACGAGGGTTTCTACTACTTCGTACAGTTCGAAGCAGAAACCACGGCTCCGGCCGAGATCGAACATCGCATGAGAATCATGGATAACGTTCTTCGGTATCTTTGCGTAAGTCGCGAAGAGGAGTAAGGAGGAATCCTTTATGAACAAGATTATTTTGATGGGCCGTCTCACGAGAGACCCTGAGATGAGAAATTCCGGATCCACCTCGATCTGCCGGTACTCGCTTGCCGTGGACCGCAGATTCCGCAGAGAAGGTGAGCCGGAGGCAGATTTCTTTAACTGCACGGCGTTCGGAAAGAGCGCGGAATTTGCTGACAAATACTTCCGTCAGGGCACCAAGATCCTGATCACCGGACGTATTCAGAGCGATAATTACACCAACAAGGAAGGACAGAAGGTCTATTCCTGGCAGGTGATCGTTGACGAGCAGGAGTTTGCGGAGAGCAAGAATGCTTCGGGTGCTTCGACGGGCAGCAGTGCTGCACAGCCGAGACCGGACGCAGCGAATGCGGGCAACGGATTTGTTGAGATCAACGACGGCATCGAGGAAGATCTGCCGTTTATCTGACACACGGGGCGCGCATGCGTCATCCGTAACACGGTCAGGCAGCATAGGCCTGACGCAATCGAACAGGAGGTAACACCATGGCTTTTAATAAAACCGATAAGGGCGAGCGCAGCGAAGCTCCGAGAAAGAGACCGATCCGCAGAAAGAAGAAGGTTTGCGCATTCTGCACGGAGCCTTACGATGAGTTCACCGTATACAGAGATGTGAAGTCCCTCTCGAGATTCATCTCCGAGAGAGGTAAGATCCTTCCCAGAAGAATCACGGGTACCTGCGCTAAGCATCAGCGCCTTCTCACGACTTCCGTGAAGAGAGCCCGCCACATCGCACTTCTGCCTTACACGGTAGAGTAATCAATACGATCTATAAAACCCGGTTCGGATGTGAAAGCGTTCGGACCGGATTTTTTTCGCTTTGCCGCGGCATTTGTTTTCGGCATTTTCGCTGAATTGTTGCGTCTGCTTTGTGGTATTTTCGTTTGCTATTGCGTCCGCTTTGTGGTAGTATATCCGTAGGTTATTCGGGGGAAAGCATAGGTATTGGGGAAAGGATATCGTATGAAGAAAAACGCCGGAGGAAAATTGATTACCTACATGCTGTGGCCGATCCTGCTCACTGCTCTGTGGCTGATCACGGATGTGGCCCTGCTGTTTGTCAGCCGGAAGGCGGCGGCGATCGGCATCGGTGCGACGCTGCTGTATTTTGCGGCTGCTCTTGTGATGTTTTTGATCCGAAGGAAACGGATCCTGCGGGATTACATCGCATTTTCCGCGTGCTATGACGATGTGGAGAGCAAGCTGCTGACGGAGATGGACGTTCCCTTCGCGGTGCTTGACGGCGACAGCGAGGTGCTGTGGTGCAACAACACATTTTCCATTGTGTGCGGACGAAAAGGGATCGGAATGAACTTCCGAGACCTGGTGCCGGATGTGAAGGCCTACACGCTGCCGAAGCACGACTCGGACGAGCGCACGTACCGCGCGCGGATCAACAACAAGGTATACAAGATCGTGATGCGCACCCAGGAGACGCCGGAGTTTGACATGCAGCTGAAACGCATCTCCCGCGGCGCAGGCGTGAAGCTCACGAGAACCGTCTCGGCATTCCTGTACGACGAGACCGAGGTGACGGCGCTCCGCCAGGAGAACTACGACAGCCGCCTCGTGTTCGGTCTTCTCTATATCGACAACTACGACGAGGTGCTGGACAGCTACGAGGAAGTGAAGCGGTCGCTGCTGACGGCGCTCATCGACCGGAAGATCACGACCTACATGAACGGTATCGACGCGGTCATCCGGAAGCTGGAGAAGGACAAATACTTCTTCATTTTCCAGAACCGTTACCTGCAGTGGCTGCAGGATGACAGATTTTCCATCCTCTACGACGTGCGTTCCGTCAACATCGGCGGTCCGAGCGAGGTCGGCCTGACCATCAGTATCGGTCTGGGCGTCAACGCGAAGAGCTACGAGGAAGGCTATGAGAGTGCCCGCGCGGCGATGGATCTCGCCCTCGGACGAGGCGGCGACCAGGCGGTTGTCCGCGACGGCGAGATGATCACCTACTTCGGCGGCAAGAGCGAGTCCATCGAGA
>CADBLW010000295.1 GCA_902795625.1 uncultured Lachnospiraceae bacterium
ACCACGGTTTTAGCGCGGTTATCCCTCGACGCGGACAGAACACCTGCGGGTTTATTGATCGTAAAATACCGGAATTGCCGGTACGTAAGCAGCTTTCCGCCGACGCAAACGGTATCTTTGTCTGTATCAAGCTTGAAGGCAGCGTCACGGACCGGTCTGCCGTTGACGGTCACCGCGCCGTCATGCAGTAATGCCTTCGCGCTTTTCCTTGTCAGCGAAGGATCGCATTCTGTAAGAAACCGGTCAAGACGAAACAACATGCTGCACTCTCCTTCGTTTCGTTACATCATTCTCCATCCGGGAAGGTATCGGTTCTTGAAGTTTCCGCCCTTCACCCTCGCAAATCCGAGAGGATGGGAATCAACGCAGATCAGAACGTTTCCTTCCGGCATATCCTCAGTGACCTCCAACGTTTCGCATTTGAGGTAGCGAACCGTGTTCGGATCCTCTGCCTTTAAGTTGTACACTGCGGGATATTCATCGGAAAATAACCCCATTGCGAACGCCTGGCTCGGCTCAAACCTTCCCTTTTTGGAATCCCCGAGATACCAGCCGCTCCGCAGTACACGAAGTCCGTTGGTGGAAGGCATATCCTGCGGCATCGCATAGACATGTTCATCCCGGATCACGATGCGTGACGGGTCGATGCGTCCGTCACGAAGCTTCAGTCCGTCAAGAAACGCCGAGAGCTCCGCGGGCAGCTCCGAGGGACGGCAACAGCCGCGGTAAGGTTCCGTCAGTGCGGAAACCTCTGCGTCCTCACGCTTCCGAAACAGCGCGACAAAATGTCCCTCGCCCTCCAGGCGATGCGGGAACAGGCGGGCGCATTTTCTCGTCTCCTCAAGCGGTTCCGTCATCCAGTCCGGTCTTCCGGTCATGAAGCCGTAGCCTGCGTAATCGTCCTCTCTGCCCTCGGGGATCACGGGGAGAAGCTCCATCTCCGGGCACTCCCACAGCAGCCATGCGACGGTCTCCTCGTCCTCAAGAGCGGAAAATGTGCAGGTCGAATACAGCAGCATTCCGCCCGGCTTCAGCATGGCGACGGCGTTCGGTAATATGCTCTTCTGCAGATTGTTGTAATACTCGGTGCCGTACTGCTCCCAGTTTTTGATGATCGCGGGCTGCTTCCGGAACATGCCCTCGCCGGAGCACGGAGCATCCACAAGGATCTTGTCGAAAAATCCTGCAAAGCGGCCGGCAAGTTTGTTCGTCTCCTCGCTGATCACAAGCACATTCGTGGCACCGAACACTTCGAGGTTTTTCAGAAGCGCCTTCGCTCTTGTAGCGGAGATGTCATTTGCCACAAGAAGACCTGTCCCCTGCAGCTTCGCAGCAAGCTCGGTGCTCTTTCCGCCGGGCGCCGCACACACATCGAGGACACGGTCCCCCGGTTCGATCGGAAGCAGGTTGGCCGGTGTCATCGCGGAGGGCTCCTGAAGATAATACAATCCGGCATAGTAATACGGATGCTTCGACGGAGCATCCGTATCATCGTAGTAATATCCGTTTGAGATCCACGGCACGCGCCGCATCGTGAACGGGGAAAGCGCATTCCATGCCTCAGTGGTGATCTTGCGCGTGTTGACACGCAAAGCGGAGCGTGCCCTCTTCGTCAGGCACGCTTCATAGGCTTGAAACTCACTCTCTCCGAGCTGTTCACGCATTCGCTTTTCGTAAGACTGCGGTAAAACCATGGTTATCCCCTAACTTGTCGTCTGTGCGCGGTATCCTTCCGCGATAATGTCGAGCTCGTTCGCAAAATACTTGAGCTTGTCCATATTTTTCTCTTCGTAAATGCGGAAGAACTCCTCCTGGATACGCACGGCCTCACGGCGGCTTGCGTAACGGTACAGGTTCTGGATCGTCAACAGGATATCGTTGACAATGCGCTCTTCCTCGAATCTCTGCTCACGGGCAGCCTTGATCTCATCACGGATCTCGGAGAGCTCGCGGTCGGTCTGGACCATCTCATCAGCGACATGCTCAAGACGGCTTCTGAGCTCCTCGGGAATATTACCGCGGTATTTGTACTGCAGCGAGTGCTCGATCGTGGACCAGCAGTTCATCCCGAGTGTACGGATCTGGATCTCCGCGTTGAGCGTCTTCGGGCCGTTCACGGTTTCCACGGTGTAGCGTATCTTCATGTGGTAACTGCGGTATCCGCTGTCCTTCGGCTGCGCGATGTAATCTGCCTCGCTGACCACAAGGATATCCGAGCGCTTCTTGATCATGTCCGCAACGACATAGCAGTCCTCCACGAATTGACAGATCAGCCGCACTCCGGCAATATCCGTCATCTCTTCCTCGAGATGCTCTAAAGGTATCTTCTTGCGGTTGCATTTTTCGACGATGCTCGCAATGGTCTTGACTCGGCCGGTGACAAGCTCGATCGGGCAATAATCGTCCTGCTTGCGAAGTGAATTCTTGATGTGTGTGAACTTGATCACAAGCTCATCCACGGCAAGCGCGTACGGCTCGAGAATTTCCCTCCATAACTGTATTTCCATATCTCCTCCTTACATGCGCGGGCTGTGATCCCGTGCTGCCCCAATTGCCTATATTTCTGACGATCGTTTTTATAACTGCGGATCAGTTCTTGAAACTGTGGATCGGTGCGGGAATGCGCCCCTCACGGCTCACGAAAGCGCTGCAGTCAAACCGGTTGACCGGCATGATCGGAGCGTATCCGAGTAGTCCGCCGAATTCCGCCTGCTCTCCGACGCCCTTGCCGATCACGGGGATCAGTCGCACTGCAGTTGTCTTCTGGTTCACCATTCCGATGGCCATCTCGTCTGCGATGATGCCGGAAATGGTCGCTGCGCTTGTATCTCCGGGGATTGCGATCATGTCGAGGCCGACAGAGCACACACAGGTCATTGCCTCCAGCTTTTCAAGAGTCAGGCAGCCGGCGTTCACCGCGTCGATCATGCCCTGGTCCTCGCTCACGGGGATGAACGCACCGCTCAGACCGCCGACATACGAGGATGCCATGACGCCGCCCTTCTTCACCTGATCGTTGAGAAGCGCGAGCGCTGCCGTCGTGCCGGGTGCGCCGGGATATTCAAGACCGATCTCCTGAAGAATTTCCGCCACGCTGTCGCCGACGGCAGGTGTCGGAGCAAGGGAGAGATCGACGATGCCGAAGGGAACACCGAGCATTTCGGACGCGCGCTTTGCCACCAGCTGTCCGACACGCGTGATCTTGAACGCGGTCTTCTTGATGGTCTCGCACAGGATCTCAAAGCTCTCGCCGCGAACCGATTCGAGCGCTTTTTTAACTACTCCGGGGCCGCTG
>CADBLW010000296.1 GCA_902795625.1 uncultured Lachnospiraceae bacterium
AATCACGCTGAAAAGAGATGTTGCAGCAGTATGAAGCCGCACACAAAACGGTCTGTTTTGTGTGCGCTTTTTGTTGTCTTTGTGTTGTTCCTCACTGCCTGTGGAGAACCGATCCCGCAGGACGAGGTGATCGTGCCGTGCATGATCCCCGACGGAGTGTATGTGAGCAAAAGCGGCGGGGCGGAAACCATTGAAGTCAAGGGCGACAGAGTGTATGTATCGGATCTTCCGGTCGAGGCTGAAATGGCAAAGTATTACGCACCGATGATAACTCAACTGGATTATTCCAACTACCGGTATCTCGGATACCAGTTGTCCGAGGACGAGACGGAGGAACTCCTTAAGTTCTACACGGAGTATTTCAGTACATACGACAGCAACGGGGAGTGGGAACTGACGGATATGAACCTCGGGGCAACGGAGGATAATCAGCTGTGCTTTGTCGCAACAATCCGAAGAGACTGGGAGAAGCCGAGGGATACGTCACCGAACAAAGTGAGGATCAATGTATTTTACGACTACGGAAGCGCAACCTTCACCCTTGGGAAATTCGAA
This sequence comes from uncultured Lachnospiraceae bacterium, assembly GCA_902795625.1. GTDB lineage: Bacteria > Bacillota > Clostridia > Lachnospirales > Lachnospiraceae > ISDg. The sequence goes on from CADBLW010000296.1 coordinate 556, forward strand.
TTCATCCCGCAGGAACTGGCGGATCCGAGTGAAGACTGAGAATCCGATGGAAGACTGAGAAGCAGGAATGTTGTTTCGAATAATGCAGGCGAGGAGAGAAACATGAGTCTACTGGAGTGCAAGGAAATTACAAGGATATTTGATCCGGGAACAGCGGCGATCAAAGCGCTGTCCGATGTCAGTATGTCGGTGGAGGAAGGCGAGTTTGTGGCGATCGTCGGCCGTTCGGGAAGCGGTAAATCAACGCTTCTGAACGTGCTCGGCATGCTGGATGCACCGGACGAGGGAGAGGTTCTGTTTAACGGCACGGATGTGCGAAAAATGAGTGAGAAGGAGAAGTCCGCGCTTCGCAACAAAAGCTTCGGGTATGTATTCCAGTCCTTCTTTTTGGAACCTGAATACACAGTGTATGAGAACGTGGAGATGCCTCTGGTGATCGCGGGTGTCAAGGCTTCTGAGCGCAAAGAGAGGACGAAGGAACTGATCGAGCTTGTCGGGCTCAGCGAGAGGACGGACCAGAAGACAAAGAAGCTTTCCGGAGGCGAGAAGCAGAGAACCTGTATCGCAAGGGCGCTTGCCTGCAAGCCTGCGATCGTGCTTGCGGATGAGCCTTGCGGAAACCTGGATTCCGCCAACTCTGCCGAGATCATGAAGCTGTTCCGCGTCATTGCGGAGCATGGAAGCGCTGTTTTGATGGTGACGCACAACGAGGACGATGCGGCGAAGGCGGATCGCATCCTGTACATGAAGGACGGGTGTCTCAGGAATGAAAAACAATAAGTTTCTGCATTTTATGAAAACCGAAATGCGGACGCAGAAGACCACATGGCTGATCTATACGCTGATCCTTGCTGTTCTCAGCGCGGCGCTTGTTTCGATTGTCGCGCTTACGGTTCAGATGCCGGACGAGCTGACGGAGTTTGCCTGCGACGCGACCAATCTGATCAACGTGTCAACGACGGATCCGGACGCGGTTCGTGCGCTTGAGGAGTGTCCGGTCACCATGGATGACCTCAACTTTTTCAACGGTGATATCGAGGGATTCCTGCTGCAGGAGGATGACATTTTACGGATCATCGGAAGAGAGGATCTGATCGGGAAACTCACGGACGGCGGGTACTACGAGGAAAATGATACCGATGAAACCGAAAATGCAGGACAAACGGAAGAGTCATATGATGCAGGAGAGACGGGAGAGTCAGAGGATGCCGGCGAAACAGGGGATGGCGTCGGAGAACGGTTCAGTATCCCGACACTTGATACCGTGATCATGTTGAACATTGATCCTGACGATCGTATGCTTCCCACGCTCAACGAGGCAGTGAGCGACGGAGAACCGTATACGAAGGAGTGCAATCACGAGCTGTATCTGTGGATCTCGAGGGAGCTTGCGGAATACCGCGGTCTGCACACCGGCGACGTTGTCTCCGTGCCATACAATGTGTACAGCGGCAAAAAGGTCGCCGTTGAGAGTATGGATTGTGTGATCAAGGGAATATTCGAAAGCGATGAATATGAGGGAATGTTCCCGATCCAATGCATGATGACATACGAGGTCGGACGAAGGCTCCAGGGGCCGGTTCCGTTCCGGGCAGCACTCAGGGTAAAATCCATCCTTCAGTATAATAACGTGATCACAAAACTTCGGAAAGCCGGGGCGATGGTGTATTTTTCGTATGATCCGGAGACCACGGAAAATGACAGTATCACCGGATATATCTATATCCTGTATGCGCTTTTCGGTGTGAACGTGCTGGTCCTGCTCATGCTTGTGAGTGTGCTGATCATGCTCGTACGGATGTATGTCAGCAAGAGGACGAGATTTTTCGCGATGTTGCGTACAACAGGCATGAGCGGAAGGGACTGCACGGTACTGATCCTGATGCTTTTTGCCGTGTCGCTTACGGTGGCGTTCGCCGTGGGCTTCGGATTGTCCCCGTTG
>CADBLW010000297.1 GCA_902795625.1 uncultured Lachnospiraceae bacterium
GAGATCCTCGAGGGTTCCTACATCGCTCCCGCTGTTGACCTCACGCAGTACATTGACGGTTCCACGATCGTAAGCCAGGTTCCCGAGGTTATCGCAGCTATGAACAGCCGCTTCACACTCAAGGGTCTCCGGGTTACGAACAAGGCCGATTACAAGTACGACGGTTCGGGCCAGCAGGGTGACGACCTTTACCTCCGTGTATCCCTCAACGGCGTTTCGTTCTCCCTCGTTGTGGAGTCCTACCTTCGCGGCGCAGACACCGACGTTTACAAGACAGTCGAGGCTCTGAAGGGCGGTGACATCATCGACGTCGAAGGTTACCTGTACTGGTACAACGGAGCACAGCCTCACCTGATCAACGTAACGGTTGTTCCGGCTGAGAACTAATTCCCGTACAACAAATTCTCAAAACAGTTTGAAAAGCAACTGCCGTGCCCGGTTATCCGGACACGGCAGTTTTTTGTTGTTTTGTTATTCTCGGAAGATATTGTTCTTTCTAATGTCTGAAGTCCGGTCAGTCTCACAGCGACGCTCTGTACTCTTCCCGCACATCCGCGATTGACTTTAGTTTCCCGTCGCGCAGCACGTACCAATGGTCAAATCCGTTCAGCCGTTTTGCCTTTACTCCCTTGGCCATGGCCGCGCACAAATGCATATCCAGAAGTTGATCATTCCATAGCAGTTTCCCGCTTTTGTCCAGTTTGGCCACTGCTTCCCTGCTGTTCTTGAAATAGAAGCCTTCCCCTTCGACAAGAAAGCCGTTTTTGATCATATCCTTTACAGAGACCCTGACCGGTTTCTCGTCCAATCTCGCGCGGGCAATATCACTGTTCTCCTCTTTGATCCGCTCAAGCCTCCTCTTCCCGTACTCGCAATACTTCTTCTCCCGCTCGATCATGATATATCGGCGTCCGAGTTTCTTGGCCATCGCGCCCGTCGTCATGGTCCCGCCGAAGGGATCCAGAACGACATCCCCGTATTTGGAGGATATCGCGATGATCCTGTACAGAAGCTCTTCCGGCTTCTGCGTAGTGTGGAGCTTATTGTCCGACTTGTCCCGAAGCCTCTCACTTCCGGTGCATGTCGCCATTTTCCACACAGAGCCCAGCTGTTTCCTGACACCTTCGGAATATTCCTCCTCTGTCACGGTGTCAGTGTTTAACTCTTTCGCCGTCTTGTAATTGAAGGTGAATTTTGCGTCCCTGCTCTTGGTGGCCCAGATCAATGTCTCATGGCTGTTGTTCAGCCTCGATCCCCGGAAATTCGGCGTGGGATTTTTCTTATACCAGACCACATCGTTGATCAGCCAGTATCCGATCTGCTGCATAATACTGCCGATCGTATAGATGCACTGCATTCCGCCGATCACCCAGATCGAACCGTTCGGCTTGAGTATCCGGTAACACGCTGTCAGCCATTCACGGGTGAAGGCCTCATACTCCGCCAGGGTTTCAAACCGGTCCCATTTGTCCATGCATCCGTCAAATGCCGTGCCCTCATACCGCTTCAATGAGCCATCCACTCTCATCCAGTACGGGGGATCGGCAAAGATCAGGTCCACGCTTCCCTCGGGCAGCTTATTCATTTCCTCAATAGAATTGCCGTTTATGATCTTATTTTCCATCGTCATCTCCTGAGATTACGCCCCCACGGGAACAATTCATCCGCGGCCCTGTTGCGGGCACACAGATTATTATATCATACATTTTCGGAAAATGTCCCGCGATTGTTTTTGTGGGGCACACCGATCGTTTTGCGCGGGGCACTCCGATCGTTTATGCCTGCGTAATTTTGCGCAAGGAACTCCGTTTCCCTTTACACTCTCCTCTTCGTGAGATATAATATCAGAAACAGTTTCCTTTGCGTATTATGAATTGGAGAACACATATGATCACGATAGATATCAGCACTGTAGACGAACTCCTGCAGTTCGTAAAAGCTCTGGCGGACCGCCACGGCAGCAACACGCAGCTGTGGTACCGCGGGGAAGACAATTCCAAGCTCACACTCGTGCCCTCGATCCAGCGGAGCGAGCGGCGTCTGGAGCGCGAGCGCTTTCTCTCGAACGACTTCTATATCCGCGCCAAGCAGACGTTGGAGTCGCCGCCTAGCCGCAACAATTATGCATACTGGATCGCACTGATGCAGCACTATGGCCTGCCCACGCGTATTCTGGACTGGTCCCGCTCGCCGCTGGTGGCAGTCTTCTTCGCGACGGAAACCTACCGCACGGCTCCGGACCGCGACGCCTGCGTATGGGTGCTCGTGCCGGACGCGCTGAACGCGCAGGAGGGCTTTGACCGCTGCATCTACCCCATTGACGCAGATACCACGCAGGAAATGCTTCTTCCCGCGTTCAAGCACCGCCACCACAACCCCGAGCTCGAGGACAAGATCCTTGCCTGCGCCTCCACGGACCGCAACCTTCGCATGTACTCGCAGCAGTCCTGCTTCACGGTGCACAATTCGCTTCGCAAGCTCGAGGATATCTGTGACGACCAGATGCTCTACAAGATCATCATCCCGCGCGACCGCAGGCAATACTTCATCGAAAGTCTCCGCGTGCTCGGCATCACGGAAGGCTTCATCTACCCCGATCTGGAGCACATTTGCCGCGAGCTGAGGGAATACCACAATATCTGAGCGGCACCGGAGCGGAATCCTTTTAAAACACTTCAACAACACCGGAGCGGAATCCTATAAAACGCTCTAAACGACACCGGAGCAAGACCCAATAAACGCTCTCAGCGACATTCATCAGCACAGAAACGCCCGCCGACAAAACTGCC
>CADBLW010000298.1 GCA_902795625.1 uncultured Lachnospiraceae bacterium
GAAGGCCATCATCAAGCTGATCAACAGCGTGGCCGATGTAGTGAACAACGACAAATCCATCCGCGGCAAGCTGAAGGTTGTCTTCATCGAGAACTACCGCGTTTCGAACGCCGAGTGGATCTTCGCTGCCGCTGCCGTGTCCGAGCAGATCTCGACCGCCAGCAAGGAGGCTTCCGGTACCGGTAACATGAAGTTCATGCTCAACGGTGCGGTTACGCTCGGAACGATGGACGGTGCGAACGTGGAGATCGTCGAGGAAGTCGGCGAGGACAACGCGTTCATCTTCGGTCTGAGCTCCGACGAAGTCATCAGCTACGAGAACAACGGCGGTTACGATCCGCGTGAGATCTACAACACCGATCAGGACATCCGCCTCGTGCTGACGCAGCTTGTCAACGGCTTCTACTCCCCGGAGGATCCGGAGCTGTTCCGCGAACTGTACAACTCGCTTCTCGACCGCAACGGCGGTGAGCGTGCCGACCAGTATTTCATCCTCAAGGACTTCCGTTCCTACGAGGCAGCCCAGAAGCGCGTCGAGGAAGCATACCGCGACGAGGATCGCTGGGCGAAGATGGCAATGCTCAACGTTGCCAAGTCCGGCAAATTCACCTCAGACCGCACGATCGAGGAGTATGTTCGCGACATCTGGCACCTGAAGAAGGTTACGGTGGAGCTGTAATCGAGCCACGGATTTCATTCGGGTACAATTGAAAAGAAGTTTTCAAGGGGCACATCCAAATGGATGTGCCCCTTGTCGCTCCGAAAGGGGGCGCTGAACTGAAAGGGTACGGACTGTATTAAAATAATAGTGAAAAGGTCCGTACTGAGGTGGGGTTGCAAGGACCTTGCAGTGTGGGTATAATATAGGCAATAGGGCGCAATCGGATGCGTGCTTAAGATGTGACTTAAGAAAGCGCATTTGCGCCGGAAATGAAATCCGGGGTCAACGAAACCCGGGACCAAACGCAGTATGATGTGAGAGAGGACTGTGCATGGAGCCGATTACGATCAATGTGCCTGTTGATGCGGCACGGATCATCGAGAAACTGGAGCAGGCGGGGTACGAGGCGTACGTCGTCGGCGGCTGCGTGCGCGATTCTATTCTTGGCCGTGAGCCGGGGGACTGGGATATCACGACGTCGGCTTCGCCGGAGCAGGTGAAGGCTATTTTCCCGAGAACGATCGATACGGGGATCGAGCACGGCACGGTGACGGTGATGGAGCACCATGTCGGCTACGAGGTTACCACGTACCGGGTGGACGGACGATATGAGGACGGCAGACACCCGAGCAGTGTGACGTTTACAAGAAATCTTGATGAGGATTTGCTGCGCAGGGATTTTACGATCAATGCGATGGCATATAATCCGCGGTCCGGGCTTGTGGACCGGTACGACGGTATGGGTGACCTGAAGCGGGGCTGCATCCGTTGTGTCGGCGTGCCCGAGGAGCGGCTCGGGGAGGATGCGCTGCGTATCCTTCGGGCGCTTCGCTTTGCGTCGCAACTGGGGTTCACGATCGAGGAGCAGACGCTTGCGGCGATGCGCAAACTTGCGCCGAAGCTGGAAGCGGTCAGCGCGGAGCGCGTGCGTGTGGAACTTGTGAAAATGCTCGGCGGCATGCACCCGGAGCTGCTTGTCACGGCATATGAGACCGGCGTGACGAAGATCATCCTGCCGGAGTGGGATGTCATGATGGAGACGGAGCAGATCAATCCGCACCACATTTACGGCGTCGGACTGCACACGGTCAAGACCATTGAGGCCATGCACCGGGAGCCGGAGTACCTTGCGGCGGACGAGCACGAGCGCATGGTGTATGACATGACGATGCTTCTCCACGATTCCGGAAAGCCTGCTTGCAGGACGACGGACGAGAAGGGGATCGATCATTTTAAGGGACATCCGAAGGCGTCGGCTGAGATCGCGAAGCAGGTGCTCCGGAGGCTGAAATTTGACAACGATACGACGGAACTGGTGACGGCGCTTGTGCGGCACCACGACTGCCGGTTCAACATTAATAAACACGGAGATGTGTCGAAGAGCGTGCGTCATATCGTGAGCACGGTGGGCAAGGAGAGGATGAAATATCTATTCCCGATCCAGCACGCGGATATTCTCGGACAGAATCTTCAGTA
>CADBLW010000299.1 GCA_902795625.1 uncultured Lachnospiraceae bacterium
ATTGAGCCGCAGGGAGTTCGTGCAGATCTCGGGGGAAACCATTAACTCATCAATCTCCGCGATGCGGGTTTCACACTCCTCGATGGTTTTCTCCAAAGCGGCGATACGGTTCGCAAGCTTACGCTGCTGTGCCTGTGCTTCCTTCTGTTCTTTCCAGTCAAGTTTGCTCTCGGAAGAAGGAGCAGAAGAGGACTTGTTGACTGCGGCAGTATTTTCCGTAAGAGGAGCACCGAATACAGCGGCTTCCTTCCGTTCTTTGAACGCGAGGTAGTCGTCGTAGTTCCCGTCGTAGGAGAGAATGGTGCTGCGCGTGAGCTCCAACACGCGTGTGGCCGTCTTGTTCACAAAATAACGGTCGTGGGAGACGTAAAATACTGTTCCTGTGTATGCGTTGATGGCGTCCTCCAATATCTCGCGACCGAGGATGTCCAGATGGTTGGTCGGCTCGTCCAAAAGGAGAAAATTGGCTTCTCCGAGCATCAGCTTGGCAAGGGACAATCGCCCGCGCTCACCGCCGCTCAGGGAAGAAATCTGCTGGAACGCTTCGTCTCCGGTGAAACAGAAGGCCGCAAGCGTGTTGCGGATCTCCGTGTTGCTCATCCCGGGGTAGGCGTCGGAAATCTCATCAAATAGGCTGTTGGATTCGTTAAAGTTCTGCTGTTCCTGGTCGTAATAGCCGACATATACCTTGGCGCCGAAACGAACCGTTCCGGCGTCGGGCTGTACAAGTCCGCGGACAATCTTGAGAAGTGTTGTCTTGCCGGTTCCGTTGTCGCCGAGGAGAGCAACCTTCTCGCCTTTGCGGATCAACAGGTCGATATGTTCAAACAGTTTTTGCCGGTTGTAGGACTTGGCGAGGTCGGAGATGATCAATACATCGTTTCCGCTCTCCATATGGGGCGTAAGCTTCAGAACCATGCCGCTTTCTTCCTCGGCAGGCTTCTCAAGACGGTCCATCTTCTCGAGCATTTTTACACGGCTCTCGGCGCGCTTGATCTGCTTTTCACGCCCGAAGGAGCGAAGCTTTGCGATGACTTCCTCCTGATGATGGATCTCGGCCTGCTGCTTCTCGTATGCCTTGCGCTCGGCTTCCCGGATCATTGCCTTCTTGGCAGCAAATTCATCGTAGTTGCCGGGGAAGACCATCGCCTTTGTATGCTCGATCTCCACAACCTTGGTAACGATCTTATTCAGAAAATAGCGGTCGTGGGAGACGATAAGAACGGCTCCCTTGTAGTTGGAAAGAAATGTCTCAAGCCACGCTACGCTGTTTAAGTCGAGGTGGTTGGTTGGCTCGTCAAGAAGAAGGATATCCGGCGCTTCCAAGAGAAGTTTGGCAAGTGCCACGCGGGTTTTCTGTCCTCCTGAGAGCACGGAAGCCCGCTTGTCCCAGTTGGACTCGTCAAAGCCCAGGCCTCTCAGTACGCCGACAACCTCGGACTCCGCTGCATAGCCGCCGGCCAGCTCGTATTCGTGCGAGACAGCATTGTATTCCCGATACATCGCGTCAAGAGCGTCGCTCTCGGCGTGCTTCCTATTTTCCTCTAAAAGACGCATTCTGGCTTCCATCGCAAACACGCGGTCCTTGACGGAATGTACTTCCTCGAAAACCGTGCGGTCACCTGTGATATCCTGGTGCTGGGAGAGGTAGCCGATGTGGGCGTCCCGGGCAATCGTGACATTGCCCGCGTCGGCGGAGAGCTCGCCCATGATGATCTTGAAAAGAGTGGATTTGCCGGCGCCGTTCCTGCCGATCAACGCGACCTTCTCGTGTTCGTTGACAAGAAAAGAAACCCCGGTCAAAACCGCGGCGTCACCGAAGGATTTGTCGATGTTGGATACGGACAGGATCATGGAAACCTCTTTGAAAAATGACATGTTCACAGTGTTAACATGGATAGGCGGTTTACGAACTAAGCAATCGGCAACCGCAACATGGAAACACAGCGTGAATATGATACAATGAAACAGCAGAAAAAGCAACCGTGAAGCATGAAAAACCGTCTTTGTTGCGTGTTCGTTCGTTGACAATTACCCGGCATTTGAAGTATAATAATTCCGTATGTATATCGATTACGATACGGTTTACAAACAGTGAGGAAAATGATGGCAAAAGGGACCAGCGAACGGATTTATACACCTGAACAGATCCGCACGGCAGAGCAGATCGCGATGCAGCAGTACGGCATCCCGCAGGAGCTTCTGATGGAACATGCGGCAATGGCAGTTGCAAATGAGATCTGCGGAGCGGATGAGACGTATCCTGCAACGGCAGCAATCCTTGCGGGACCGGGCAACAACGGTGCCGACGGGCTGGCGACTGCCAGGCTTCTGACGCGCAGAGGCCTGAGTGTGACGGTGTTTGAGGCGGATCCCGAATGCCGCAATGAGGTCTATCGGAAACAACGTGCAATGCTGCAGGCCTATATTGACGAAGGAGTCATGCTCGGGCGGCTGACGCCCGACATCGACTGGGACGCATTCGATTTTATCATCGACGGACTCTTCGGCATCGGATGCAACCGGGAACTCACCGGAACGGTGCGTTCCACGGTGCTGTCGCTCAATGCCTACACGGAATCCTTCCCGGAGGAAATGTCACAGGACATGATACCGGAAGGGATCGAAGAGGACGGAACAAGAGAATACGAACGGCTTGACCGCGCTACTGTGATCGCCATCGACGTTCCCTCGGGAATTGACTCCCGCACGGGAGCGGTGCTCGGAGCCGCAGTCCGCGCTGACTGCACGGTGACTTTTTCCGCTGTAAAGACCGGATTGTCGCTGTACCCGGGAAGGGAATACGCAGGTTTCCGAGTAGTTGCGGATGTCGGAATACCGAAGGCTGCCATGCCTGAGACTGATATGACGGTTCTTTCCGATGCAATGCCGATGCTTCGTAGAAATCCCGCCGGCCACAAGGGTACCTTCGGAAAGACCTTGCTGATCGCGGGTTCGAAGACGACACCGGGGGCCGCAGTGTTGGCTGCAAAGGCATGCTACCGAAGCGGAGCCGGAATGGTGAAGGTCGTGAGCGACGCAGAGGTGCTTAAGGAGTTGTTGGCATCCATGCCGGAAGTGATCGTAACGGAACGGACGCAATGGCTTGCCGATCCTGTGAAGGAATCCGCAGGGTATGACGTGATTGTCATCGGCCCCGGACTGGGAATGGATGAAACCGCAAGGGAACTGTTTCACAGGGCACTTGCGATGGAAGACAAAACCTTTGTTCTGGATGCGGATGCCCTTAATATTCTGGCGATGGAAGCAAACACTGAGATCGCGGCTGTCTCGTCAAAATCCGATACAGATAACAGTATAAAGCAGTCGTTTGCGCAAGACCTTGCAGAACGCATGAAACTTCTGCAGGAAAAGTTTCCAAAGAATACGATCCTTACGCCTCATCCGCTTGAGCTCGCAAGGCTTCTGGGCGCGGACGCGAAAGAGATCGCGAAGGACAGACTTTCTGTAGCCGAGCAGTGGCTTGCCTGCGGGGAAGCGGTGCTGATCATGAAGGATGCGGCAACGTTGATCGCGGGAGACGGACGGATCCGGTTTAATGAGACCGGCAACGACGGCATGGGAACCGCGGGAAGCGGGGACGTGCTTGCCGGTATCTGCGGAGCACTCGCGTGGGACGCAAGAAACGGACGGCGGACGCTTGCAGAATGTGCCGCGGCTGCTGTAACCGTTCACGGGACTGCGGGAGATCTTGCCGCGAGAAAATACGGAACCGTAAGCATGACGGCGGGAGATATGATCGAGACGCTGCCCGTTGTGTTCGGTGAACTGCAGGTAGTGCATTGAGAAATAAGTTGCATGCAACAAGTAAA
>CADBLW010000300.1 GCA_902795625.1 uncultured Lachnospiraceae bacterium
CGATCCCGTTCCAGAAGATCTCCGAGCCGACGATCTCGATGCATTTTCTTGTCAATGACAGTCCCCTCGCCGGCCAGGAGGGCAAGTTCGTAACCTCCCGCCATCTGCGCGAGAGACTTTTCCGCGAACTCAACACCGACGTTTCTCTGCGTGTTGAGGAAACCGATACTACCGAGGCCTTCAAGGTCTCCGGCCGCGGCGAGCTGCATCTCTCGGTCCTGATCGAGAACATGCGCCGCGAGGGCTATGAATTTGCCGTAAGCAAGGCTCAGGTAATCTACCATGAGGACGAGAACGGCAGAAAGACCGAACCCATGGAGGAATGCGTTGTCGACGTTCCCGAGGAGTATGCCGGCAGCGTCATTGAGAAGCTGTCCGCCCGCAAGGGTGAGCTTCAGGGCATGAGCTCTTTCGGAGCAGGCTCCTCCCGTCTCACCTTCCTCATTCCCGCCCGCGGATTGATCGGATACCGCAACGAGTTCCTCACGGACACCAAGGGAGAGGGAATCATTAACACTGTATTTTCCGGCTATGCACCGTATAAGGGCGATCTCAGCTACCGTTCCCAGGGCAGCCTGATCGCATTTGAGAGCGGCGAGGCCGTCACCTACGGACTGTTCAACGCGCAGGAGCGCGGCGACCTCTTCATCAGCCCCGGCGACAAGGTTTACGCAGGTATGGTCGTGGGTGAGCACTGCAAGCCCGAGGATGTCGAGGTCAACGTCTGCAAGAAGAAGCAGCTCACGAACACCCGCTCTTCCGCCGCCGACGAGGCTCTCCGTCTCACACCGCCGCGCATCATGAGCCTTGAGCAGTGCCTTGAGTTTATCGACAACGACGAGCTTCTGGAAGTCACGCCGAAGAGCCTGCGCATCCGCAAGAAGATCCTCGACTCGCTCGAGCGCAAGCGCGCTTCGAGAAGGAACTGACGGTACAACGGAGATAAGGGAATAATTCATTAATCCGTGCAAAGATAACACATTGATTTTCAAAGGAGAAGGGAAGACAATGAAGAACACGAACTATCTGAACTGGGATGAGTATTTTATGGGGATCGCGCTTCTGTCCGCCAAGAGAAGCAAGGATCCGAACACCTGCGTCGGCGCCTGCATCGTCAGCACCGAGAACCGCATTCTCTCCGTCGGTTACAACGGCATGCCCCGCGGCTGTTCGGACGACGAATATCCCTGGGAGCGCGAGGGCGACGACCTTGATACGAAGTACTTTTATGTATGCCACGCCGAACTCAACGCGATCCTGAACTACACGGGAACGAACATGAAGGGTGCGCGCGTATACACAACGCTCTTCCCGTGCAACGAGTGCACGAAAGCGCTCATCCAGGCCGGCATCACCGAGGTGATCTACCAGAGCGACAAATACGATCAGACGCCGGCCAACATCGCCGCCAAGCGCATGTTCGCGTCCGCAGGCGTCAAGCTCCGCTGTCTGCCTGTGACCGGCAAGGACGTAACACTGAACCTGTAAATGCGGGATGAACGCATACTGATGCATCTGTATTTTTCGTATTCATAACAAACAAAGAGGAATAAAGAGGAAGAACAATGCTTACACTGAAGAACATTACCAAGGACTACCCCATCGGGGACTCTGTCGTGCATGCTCTCAAGGGGATCGATCTTTCGTTCCGCGAGAGCGAGTTCGTCGCGATCCTCGGCCCTTCGGGCTGCGGCAAGACAACGCTTCTCAACATCATCGGCGGTCTCGACCACTACACTTCGGGTGACCTTGTGATCAACGGCCGTTCCACGAAGCTGTACAAGGACAAGGACTGGGACTCTTACCGCAACCACAGCATTGGTTTCGTATTCCAGAGTTACAATCTGATCTCGCATCAGACGGTCCTCAGGAACGTAGAACTCGCGCTCACGATCTCCGGTGTATCCAAGTCCGAGAGGCGCAGCCGCGCCGTTAAGGCTCTTGAGGATGTCGGTCTCGGCGACCAGCTTGAGAAGAAACCGAACCAGCTCTCCGGCGGACAGATGCAGCGTGTCGCGATCGCCCGAGCGCTTGTGAACAACCCCGACATCGTGCTCGCTGATGAGCCGACAGGTGCTCTTGACACCGAGACGAGCGTCCAGATTATGGATCTCCTCAAGGAGGTCGCGAAGGACAAGCTTGTCATCATGGTCACACACAACCCTGATCTGGCAGCCACGTACGCGACGCGCACGATCTGCCTTTTGGACGGTCTCATCACCTCGGACAGCAAACCTCTCACCGAAGAGGAACTCGACTCCAAGGTGGATCGCAAGCCGAAGGGGACATCAATGTCATTTCTCACGGCACTGTCCCTCTCGCTCACCAACCTGATGACCAAGAAGACGCGCACGATCCTGACTGCATTTGCCGGAAGTATCGGTATTATCGGTATCGCGCTGATTCTCTCTCTCAGCAACGGTGTCAACAATTACATCACAAGGATCCAGGAAGACACACTCTCCTCCTATCCGCTCACGATCCAGAAGATGACTGCGGATTCCTCCTCGATCATCTCCGCCGTTTTGGGTATAACAAACGACGAGATTGAACGACATGAGGACGGGCGCATCTACTCCAACAGCATGCTGACTGAGATCGTCAACACAATGATGTCCGAGGTCAAGACCAACGACCTCAAGAAATTCAAGAATTATCTGGACAACAACGCGGAGATGAAGGATCTCGTCACTGATATCCGCTACTCCTACGGCATTGTCCCGCAGATCTATCAGTACGATCTTTCAAAGAACGGCATCTACCAGCTGAATCCGAGCAACATTCTCAATACGTTCTGGGCGTCCATCGGTATCTCCGAGTCGTCCATCTCCGAGATGAGCTCGATGATGAGCATCGGAGGCTCGACAAGATCCATGTCCGTATGGTCGGAGATCATCGACAATCAGGCTCTCCTGAACGAGCAGTACGATCTTCTCGCAGGACGCTGGCCTTCCGCATACAACGAGGTGATCCTTGTTGTCGACAAGAACAACGAGATGAGCGACTACACGCTCTACTCCCTTGCTCTGAAGGATCCAAACGAGATGACCGCCGCGTTCCACGCGCTCATGAGACAGGAGCAGGTCACCAGCGAGAAGGTTTCTTTCTCCTATCAGGATCTTCTCTCGCTTCAGTTCCGTCTGGTCATTCCCGCCGACTACTATTCGTATGACAATGCGACCGGAACCTGGGTTGACCGTTCCACGGACGCCGATTACATGGCTGCCCTTCTGACGGACAACTCCCGTGCCGTAACGCTCTCCGTCGTCGGTATCGTGCGCCCCGGTGAGGAAGCGATGGCCACCTCCGTAAACGGCGCCATGGGTTACACGCATGAACTCGTGGAGTACATTGTAGCTGAAACCGCAAAGCGCGACATCGTTAAGCAACAGCTCAGAGACAAAGAGCTTGACGTCTTCACCGGACATCCTTTCGAGGTTCCGAAGGCATACAGCGCGGACGAGCTTCGCGCTATGCTCCTTGCACAGCTCTCGAAGATGAACGACGAAGAGATCGCGCGGATCTCCGGCATGCTCATCTCCTTCTTCCAGAGTGATACATCGGGCAATTACGATGAGATCATGCGGAAAATAGAGAACGGCGAGACGGTCACTCCCGAGGAGATGCTCAACCTCCTTCCTGATGAGGTGCTCATGACATCTCTCAAGCAGTACGCAAACTCGGGACAGTCCGTCAGCACCTACGAGCTCAATATGGCGAAGCTCGGCAGCTATGACATCGAGGACCCGACCTCCATCAGCATTTTCCCGAAGGACTTCAAGTCCAAGGACCGCATCGTAAAGATCATCGCGGAATACAACAGTGCTGAGGACCGCACCGATGACGAGCGCATCGATTACACCGACTACGTGGCTCTCCTGATGTCCTCGATCACAAGGATCATCAACTCGATCACATACATTCTGATCGCATTCGTTGCGATCTCCCTGGTGGTATCGTCCATCATGATCGGTATCATCACCTACATCTCCGTTCTGGAGCGCACGAAAGAGATCGGTATCCTGCGAGCCATCGGCGCTTCCAAGCGCGATATCGCGCGTGTGTTCAACGCGGAGACGCTGATCATCGGCTTTGTCGCAGGTACCTTGGGTATCGCTCTCACGCTGCTTCTGAACATTCCGATCAACATGATCATTTTCAAGATCGCAGAGGTTCACAACCTCTCGAAGCTTCCGTGGGCAGGCGGCATCATACTGATCATCATCAGCATGGTCCTCACGCTGATCGCCGGCATCATCCCGTCCCGCATCGCGGCACGCAAGGATCCCGTTACGGCGCTGCGCACCGAGTAAGAGCGCAAACCCAAGAAAGCGCATAGAACCGAGCAAGCGCGCAGAACCGTGTAAGCGCGTAAATCCGCTTCCGGTGATGCGGTGGGACAATTTCCTACTTAAAACGTAAAAGCCTGTCACAACGGCTCTTTAGGAGCTCCTGTGACAGGCTTTTTCTTGTCCTTATTCAATTATCCGATCACTGTCCGATTGATCTTCCCAGGCTTGCATTCCCGCCGATCTACTGCTTCACGATCGGGTTCGAGGTGTCAAAGGATTTGCCCTTGATCGCCTTCGCGACATCCTCCCGGAACTGTGTCCAGGAGTCAGGATTCTTCGCAAAATACAGAGGGCACGCCGCGCCGGTGATATCGTAGTGGCGCTCCACATTTTTCTCGGTCAGATCGAACTCATCGCACAGGTACGCGACAAGCTTCACCAGGCTCGCATAGGTGTCGCTGCTCATGGTTCCGTCAACGCCCGTGTTACAGAACTCGATGGAAATGGCCCTGCCGTTGTCTCCCTTGGAAGCATATGCCGCCTCGTTGATGGGGATACACTGGACGATCTCGCCCTCGGCGCCGATGATGAAATGCATGCTCTCACGGCTGTCCGTGTCGCTGTGCGAATCCTTTTTCGCCTCATAGCGGTCACGCTGTGCGATCGCCGTGGAATTGATCTCCACACCGGTATAGTGGATCACGATCTTCTCGACCTTCTTCAGCTCCGTTCCCGGTCTCGTAAAATCATTGACGGACAGAAGTTTCTGCGTCACCTTGATATCGTCAACCTTCTTGACAAGGCCGTCGTCCGAACCGCTGAAGATCCAGGAGATCAGTTTGATGATCAACATCAGGATCAGTATCAGTATGATCGCAAGTCCCGCAAGGATCGCGTACTTGCGTATCTTCTTACGACGCCGGCGTCTTCGGCGAAGTTCCGCCTTGGATAAGCGCCGCGTCCCGTTCCCGGAAGTATTTGCCATCCCGGTCCTCCTCTCTCGAGTAAGAAACCCCACTCGCAGAAACGGTCATTCCCGCGATACGCGCGGGAATATAACCGTCATCTACGTCATTATACTACAAAACGGATCAATTGTCATCTACACTGTAGTTCGGTGCTTCCTTCGTGATGTGAATGTCATGCGGGTGGCTTTCCTTGAGGGAAGCTGCCGAAATCTTCACGAAGCGAGCCGTCTCACGCAGCGTCTTGAGATCCTTGGCACCGCAGTAGCCCATACCTGCGCGGAGACCGCCGAGAAGCTGGAATACGGTGTCCTCCACAAGTCCCTTATAAGCGACACGACCTTCGACGCCCTCGGGAACAAGCTTCTTTGCATCCGACTGGAAATAGCGGTCCTTGCTGCCGTTCTCCATGGCCGCGATGGAACCCATGCCGCGGTATACCTTGTATTTTCTTCCCTGGTACAGCTCGTACTCTCCGGGGCTCTCCTCGCAGCCTGCGAAGATTGAACCCATCATACATACGTTGGCGCCTGCAGCGAGAGCCTTCGTGATATCTCCGGAGTACTTGATACCGCCGTCGGCAATGATCGGGATATCATATTTCTTAGCTGCTTCGTACGCGCTCATGATCGCCGAGATCTGCGGTACGCCGATACCTGCAACGATACGCGTCGTGCAGATGGAACCCGGTCCGATACCGACCTTGACGCAGTTGACACCGGCCTTGATCAGGTCCTCCGTCGCCTCCGCGGTCGCCACGTTTCCGGCGATGATCTGAAGATCCGGATACGCGTCGCGGACCATCTGAACAACTCTCAACACATTGGCCGAATGACCGTGAGCGGTATCGATCACGATGGCGTCGACCTTAGCCTTCACAAGCGCATCCACGCGGTCAAGGATGTTGGCGGTAACGCCGACACCTGCGGCGCACAGAAGACGTCCCATGGAGTCCTTCGCGGCAAGCGGGTACTTGATCGCCTTCTCAATATCCTTGATCGTGATCAGGCCCTTCAGGTTGCCGTCCTTGTCAACGATCGGAAGCTTCTCCTTGCGCGCCTTCGCAAGGATCATCTTCGCCTCATCGAGGGTTACGCCCTCAGGAGCGGTGATCAGACCCTCGCTCGTCATCGACTCGCTGATCTTCTTCGAAAAATCCGTCTCAAACTTGAGGTCACGGTTTGTGATAATGCCGACCAGGCGTCTGCCTTCCGTGATCGGTACGCCGCTGATGCGGTATTTGCCCATAAGGTCGTTGGCATCCTGCAGCGTGTGATTCGGGGAGAGATAGAAAGGATCGCTGATAACGCCGTTCTCCGAACGTTTCACCTTATCCACTTCATCCGCCTGCTCCTCGATTGACATGTTCTTGTGAATGACACCGATGCCCCCCTGTCTCGCCATCGCAATGGCCATGCGATGCTCCGTAACGGTGTCCATGCCTGCGCTCATCAAGGGGATGTTCAGCTTGATGGAGTGAGTCAGTTCCGTGCCGATCTCGACCTGGTTCGGGATCACTTCCGAGTAGGAAGGAACCAGCAGCACGTCGTCAAAAGTAATGCCGTCTCCGATAATTGTAGCCATAGTCAGCCTCCTTTATTTATAATATTTTGGTTACGTAGGAAATCCTCCCCCGAAAGCACCTCAATCCACCCCAATGACGCAGGATCAATACTCCTGAACCTTGCGCGGTGCCTTCCGTTTCATATGCGCGATCAGCGTCTCGTCCGGCTCAAAGCGGATGAGTTCCGCCGTGTTGCCTTCTCCGTTGACGATCACATAGACAAGATTTTCCCGCTCAGGATCGAGCGAGGTGTAATCCAGCGGTTTCTTCTGCAAATGCTTATATCCGTCCAGCGCATGGGATCTCGCGGGCGCCACGATCGTTGCGGTGTCAAGGTCGACACGCTTGCACTGCTTTCTCGTGCTGCCTCCGAGGATCCGGTCGAAATCGATCTGTCCGTCGACGAAAACATACTCGTAAACTACCTGAAATCTCGGCCAGAACGTGAAGATCAGATACCAGCCGATCGCAGCGACAAGGAACGCCAGCGGGATCACAAAACCGATCAGCGTGACAAGCGTCGCCAGGGTGATCAGCGATGCCTTGATGACACTGTCCTTCAGGGTTGCCTTTCTCGGCACCACGCATTCACAATAGTTGCTCTCGTTCATACTGTCTCCTTGTATCAGGTTGCGCCCTGTGCGGAAAATGCTCCGCGCACGACGTGTTATTTCTTGCTCTTCTCCTCGACGGAGATGGAATTGGTCTTCTGGATCGCGCGGATCAGCGCATCCTTCGAATTCTTCCACGGAGCATCCGCGTTGCGGTAGTCAAACTTGTCCGTAAACCATTCGAGGTCGTCGCGGACACGACGGAAATTCTCGATCATGATCCGGTTGATGCAGGTGTCGAACTCGTCGAGGTTGCTCTTGCTCAGATGCGACGGCGCCATCGCGTGGAGCTCGCCGAAATGCTTCATGCAAAAGCCCTTGGAGCGGGCGAATTTGTCGCGGAACGATGCATCCGTGTTGTACAGATACAGCGTCGTCACGAGATAGCGCTCATAGGAGTGCTTCATGCGGTCGCACACGTAGCAGGTGCACTGCTGCCCGGCCATGTACTCCGCCGCAGCGTCACCCTCCTTACCCTTGGAAAACCATCCGGAGGCGCCGCGCTTTTTGGAGGCAAACTTCTCCATCTCCTTCAGCTGCTGATCCATGTACGTGAGCATCATAAGCCCCAGTCCCAGGCGGTTCTGGTTTTTGTACATGAGCGGCAAATGCTGCGCACAGAAGCCCTTTTTGTTCGTCTCCATGCGGACGTCGTCCTCCATGTAGCTCGCACCCATGACAAAATCGATGGCGTCCGACTGAAGCTTGTCATACATCGCGCAGACCGGGCACTCGGTGTCCGCGTCAAACGCGTCGTTGACAGGTATTGTATAAAGCTGCTCCTTCATTGTTCCTCCGATTACTATACCGGCTTGTAGCCGCTCTTCATGGAGCAGATCCGGTTGAACACCAAAGCATCCGGCGTGCTGTCCTTGCAGTCCACGCAGAAATAGCCGCTTCTGAGGAACTGGTATGTGTCAAACGCCTGCGCGCCGGCCACCGACGGCTCAATAAAGCCGTTGCAGATTACCAGCGAATTCGGGTTCACATTGACCTTTCCGGTCTCCTCGTCATACACGCCCTTCTCCTCATCCACGAGATTCTCGTAGAGGCGGATCGTTGCGGGAATTGCGGTCTTCGCGTTTACCCAGTGGATCGTTCCCTTCACCTTGCGGTCAGCGCACTCGCCGCCCTTCGTCGCGGGATCATAGGTGCAGTGAACACAGGTCACGTTGCCCTCCGCGTCGGTGTCGTAGCCGGTGCAGCGTACGAAATACGCGTTCATCAGGCGTACCTCGTTGCCCGGGAAGAGGCGGAAATACTTCTTCGGAGGCTCCACCATGAAGTCCTCTCTCTCGATATAGAGCTCGCGGCCGAAGGGAACCGTACGGCTGCCGAGGGCCTCATTTTCCGGATTGTTCGAGACAACGACATCCTCGGTCTCATTCTCCGGGTAATTGTCGATCACAAGCCTGATCGGATCCGTCACTGCCATCACGCGGGGCTTCTTCAGTTTGAGATCCTCGCGGATGCAGTACTCAAGCATCGCGTAATCGGAGATGGAATTGCTCTTCGAAACGCCGCTCAACTCCATGAACAGCTTGAGGGACTCCGGTGTAAAGCCGCGGCGGCGCAGCGCTGCGATCGTCACAAGGCGCGGATCGTCCCAGCCGTCCACCGTGCCGTCCTCCACAAGTCTCTTGATATAGCGCTTGCCGGTGACGACATTCTTCAGATACAGCTTGGCAAACTCGATCTGCTTCGGCGTACCGTCAATCTTCTCCTTGTAGCCGCACTCGATCATGACCCAGTCATAGAGCGGGCGGTGATCCTCAAACTCAAGCGTACAGATGGAGTGGGTAACACCCTCCACGGCATCCTCGATCGGATGCGCAAAATCGTACATCGGATAAATGCACCACGCATCTCCCGTGTTGTGGTGCGTCATGCGGGCAAC
>CADBLW010000301.1 GCA_902795625.1 uncultured Lachnospiraceae bacterium
ATCGCTGCTTCTGGTCCGCGGACGTGTGAACCGGGCCGACATGGTGGATGCGCTGAAGGACGGAAGAGAATAAAACAAAAGAACCCCGTTGTTCATTGGTGGAACAACGGGGTTCTTCGTAAGAGTTATTCTTCGTCAAAATTCGGTTCTTCCCGCCGAAATAGCACAAACCGATGCGATATCGCGCAGGCAGACTTCGGTTACCCGGACGTATAGCTCAGTTCTTCCGCCTTTCCCGGAGTTTTGCAAACGCCTCGGAAGCCGGCATGGTTCTTCCGGCTTTTACGTCCTCAAGTCCTTCCTGCAGAAGTCGATAGAGTTTCAATTTGCCCGTAAGGGCTTCATAGGCTTCAATGCTCATGACCGCAAGATCGCATTTTCCGTTTTTTGAGATAAATATCGGTTCGCCGTAAGTGTGGCACAGCTCCGATATCTGGTTGTAGTTGTTGCGCAGCTCCGCGCTGGATTTGATCGTCGGCATAAAAAAGACCTCCTTTACTGGTTGATAACAAAAATACATTCTTAGGAACTCTCAGCAATTCCCCGTATAGACGTACGGCAGTTTCTCCCTTGCAATCTCCGCGAGGCGGTAGACGGTCCGCACGTTCGTGGCATCACGGTCCTGCATATGAAAGCGAGGGAAGAAGCGGCTGATGTGCAGCGGAACGGCCTCGCCGTCCGGGTTTCGAAGCCGGCTGACCCACTGAGATAATTCACGCATCTCGTCCTCGGTGTCGTTCTCGCCGGGAACGATCAGCGTCGTGAGTTCCACGTGGCTGTTTTTCACAGCCTCCTCGATGAACGCCAGCACCATTTTACGGCTGCCGCCGAGGACGTCGGTGTAATATCGGTCGGAAAATCCTTTCAGATCGATGTTCATGGCATCGATGTACGGCGCCAGTTCCCGCAGGATCGCAAGCTCTGCGGTGCCGTTGGTGACCATCACGTTTTTCAGGCCTGCGTCCTGCGCAAGCTTTGCGGTGTCCCGCACAAACTCGTATCCGATGAGGGGCTCGTTGTAGGTAAACGCGATGCCGATATTGCCCCTCGCGCGCGTCTCCAGCGCGATATCCACAAGCGTCTCAGGGCTTACGGTCTCTGCGGTCTCCGCGTACTTCCGCGCCTGCTCCGACCAGGAGATGTCATAGTTCTGGCAGAACGGGCATCGCAGGTTACAGCCGAAGCTTCCGACAGACAGGATCCGGCTGCCGGGGTAAAACCGCGCCAGCGGCTTCTTCTCGATCGGGTCCAGCGCAAGAGCCGTGACTCGCCCGTAGTTGAACGCCTCCGTGACGCCGTCCCGTGCCGTCCGCCCGCCGCAGAACCCGAGTTTCCCGTCGGGGATATCACAATGTCGGAAACAAACGCTGCATTTTGCCATGCTGATACGCCCTTTCTTCAGAGACACCGGTATCGTCGGCGTCGCATTCTTACCGGGATTGCGCCTGATCTTCGTCTTCGGCCGCAACATCAATACTCACTTTCGGTGGGGGGCTAGTAGTGCCGCACTACCTCAAACCTCTCCAGCCGGTACGGCTCGTCCTCACGGATGCCGCCCTTCCTTCTGGCAATGCTGATCTGGTCCTCCACGGTGTCCACGCCGTCAAGGTTCGGAAGCAGAAGCCCGCGCTTCCGGCCGCAGCTTACGATAACGCCGTAGCGCTTCACATCAAGCTCGGCAGGGGAGTCGATCGGCTCCGTCTCGCCAAGCACATCCACACTGATCTCAAGGCTTGCAAGCTCATCCTCGGTGATCGGCGAAAACCGAGGATCCCGCGAACATGCGCTGATCGCGTTGCCGATGATCTCCTCGGCGATCGAATCTTCCGTCGCCGCGATCGTGCCGATGCAGCCCCGGAGGTTTCCGTTTTTGTGGATCGAAACAAAGGTTCCGGCCTGCCGCGAGAGCATTTCCGGCGGAAGTCCTTCCGGCACGGAAATCTTCTTCCGCAGGCGAACCCATGACTCCACCGATGCCCTGGCAAGTCTTGCGTACGCGTCGCTCTGTGACGCCTTCTCCATGCATTCGCGCTCCGTCTTCTCCTGATATTTCTTCAGAAAATGCCGCTCCGGATCCGCCCCCTGTGGGTAAAATGTGCACACGCCGTAGCCGACACCCGTCACATCCTGGTGCGACAGCGCCGTCGCCTTCACAGCGAG
>CADBLW010000302.1 GCA_902795625.1 uncultured Lachnospiraceae bacterium
ATCAAGGAAGAGTTTTTTGAGAACGGTACCCAGCCGTACGAACTGTGTACCTGCCACGAGCGTGTGGTCATCTGTGACGAGTCCGGACAGCGGGCATCCTCGACATGTCCGTCCACGCATTCCCGCGTGCTGCTGAAGAAGACGGAGACGCCTGAGTCCATCGCTCACGGAGGAACCTCCGACACCGCGTACGTCGTCAGTTCGTCGTACTCCACCTGCTCCATCCACGGCGCGGGCTGGACACCGACACCGACCCCGGATCCGGGTGCCGTTGACGGCGGAGGAGGTACACCTGACGGTGGCGGCGGAACGCCCGACGGCGGCGCCGCAACCAACTAAGGCAACGGTTGCGCCGCTGTCGATCAATAACGCGTTTCTCTCAAAAAGGAGTTCTGCCATGCCCGATAAGAAATCACAGAGGAAACCTTCTCCTCCCACCAACTGTGACTACTGCATGTACTACGAGTACGATGAGGATTACGAGTGCTACACCTGCAGCAAGGATCTGGACGAGGATGAGATGGCGCACTTCATGCGGGGCGAGTCCTTCGCCTGTCCGTTCTTCCGAAACGGCGACGAATACCTCGTCGTTCGAAAGCAAATGTAGGAAAATGTAAAAATAATGCTATTTTCCGAAAAACAAGTAAAAATATGAACAGCGATAACGATTGCATTCTATAACCGCATTTGCTATACTGTTTCACAACAAGTATGACAGTTTTCTTTTTCCTCTTTATATTACGCGCAGGGGACTGCTACCGATCGGCTTTTCACGAAGAGCCCGTCGGTAGCAGTTCCCTTTTGAGCGTTAAACGAGAGTCATTCTGCCGACGGAGGTCGGCGGACGGATGCGGGGCAATTCATGAAAACGAAGTTTTCAATGATTGCGTCGCATTCGGACGGGAGCGAACGCAGTTCGCGGCAGAATGACCGAGTGCGCGTACATGAGCAAACCGAACGAAGTGAGGTTTGCGAATGATACTATACACACCACACGCACCGGCCGCAAAGCAAAGCTTTGCCTGAGAAAGGGAACTGAAGCAAACGCTGCGCGATTGAAAGACCAAAAAGCGCCGGGGTATCCGCCCCGGCGCTTTAGTATCGTATTCATCTGTTTCCGATCATCAATCCCGATGGATATTGTTCTGCTTCGTGTAGTAGAAGAACAGGGCAACCATCATGCCGAGCGCGATCCCGCCGGCCAGAATAACGCCGAGCGCGTACTGCTCCGCAGCAAGCTGCTTCTTCGGCTTCGGTGTCGGCGTCGGCTCCGCGTTCTCCCCTTCCGCCGTACTGCCGTCGGCAGCCTGCGTGGGCGTGAGCTCCTCGATGTAGGTCGTATTGTTGCTGTCCCGGAGGACTGTTTCGTTCCTCATACCGGCCGCGGCGTCAACCGGTGCCGCCTTGCATCGGCTTGAGCACAAGACCGCAAAAAAAGCAAAGGCAAACAAAACAGCCATTGCCTTCGCTGCCTTCCTGTGCCGATATGCGGTTCGTCCGAAGCCCTCTCTCATACCTACCTCTTGTTCTCGCCGGGTTGCGATACGCCGCAGCCGGCTGAACCAAGCAAATTTACATCATAGTTATTATACCATAGGGAAGAAGGAAAAGTAAACCCCAAGAATACGCCCGCCGTTTACAAACAATCGTTTACAAACAATCGAAAAAAGGGTATGATAGACAGGGTGCGAAGGAAGGGCCTTTTTTTCATCGCTCCCGAACAGCCGCAGCGCCTCATTTTCCGTGGAAAATGCCGGCGCCGGTCGATTTTCGATAATCCCGAAGGAGTTCTGCCCAATGGAGCATTCCGCCGCAGAAGCCAATGAATCCCGCGTATTTCCCCGCCTCGCTGACAGCCGGCGGGTTCTTTTCGTCGCGCTTCTGAAGCTGCTCTTAGACGGCATTCTCATCTTCGTTGTTCTTTACAGTCCTCTTCATAAGGACGGCGTCTTCCGCTACATGTCCGAGGACTATGACGCGCTGTGCAAGGCCCTCCGCGACCTCTCGCTGCCGCAGCCCGGATACACGCTCTTCTTCATCCTTGGGATCCTGCTGGCTTCGGCGCTCTACCTTTACACGGTCTATATCATCGATGTGAAACGCCGCGTCTCCTTCCTGCTGTACGCCGGCTTCTGCGGCATCGATGTGCTCTTTGTCCTGCAGCCGTCGGAACTGCTGCGCACGGTGCTCCTGTGCGCCGCCATGATGACCTTTCTCAAGTTCCGCCGCCCTGCCCTGCGCTACGGCCTCTGCACCGCGGCTGTGCTTCTGTACGGCATCTTCGTCTGGTATCCCGCGCTGCTCGTGATCCCGGTCTACCTGATCTCGCGCCTGTGGCAGCGCAACGACACCTACGCGATCCGCGCGTGCGTGATCCTGATGCTTGTGTTCTGCATTCTGTACCAGGCGGGCGTCATCTCCACCATTTACCGCCTGCATCCGAGCATCACCACGGATATCACCTACCGCCGCCGCTTCCCCAATGAAAACTACATGGGACACGTCTCCTATTACCTGCTCGACACGCTGCTCACGCTCCTGCGGATCGTCTTCCCCGTGGACGCGCTTGTCATGGGCCCGGGCTTCACGGTCCGCGTCTACGCGATTGCGCAGCTTGTCACGGTGTTCCTTCTG
>CADBLW010000303.1 GCA_902795625.1 uncultured Lachnospiraceae bacterium
AAAATCAGGTCCCTTGATGATGGACATGAGCTCCTCGATCGTCGTCTCCTCACCTGCGATCTTATCGTCGATGATGCGGATCACCGCGTTGATCGTCTCGCGGAGATTGTGCGGAGGAATGTTCGTCGCCATACCGACTGCGATACCGGTCGTACCGTTCACAAGAAGGTTTGGGTAACGTGCCGGCAGAACCGCGGGCTCCTTCTCGGTATCGTCGAAGTTCGGGAGCATGTCGACGGTGTCCTTGTTGATATCCGCGAGCATCTCAACGGAGATCTTCGAAAGTCTCGCCTCGGTGTATCGCATTGCTGCGGCGCCGTCGCCGTCCACGGAACCGAAGTTTCCGTGACCGTCCACAAGAGGGTAGCGCGTATTCCACGGCTGCGCAAGGCATACCAAAGCTCCGTAGATGGAGCTGTCGCCGTGCGGATGGTATTTACCCATCGTGTCACCGACGATACGCGCGCATTTACGGTGCGGCTTGTCGGGGCCGTTGTTCAACTCGTTCATCGCGTGAAGGATTCTTCTCTGTACGGGCTTCAAACCGTCACGCACATCCGGAAGAGCACGGGATGCGATAACCGACATCGCGTACTCCACGAAGGATTTCTCCATCGTTTTCCGCAGATCAACGTCATCGATCTTATCAAAAATGTGCTCGTCCATTACGTTAAAATCGTCCATGTCATATCCTCGTTAGTCGTATTGTATGGGGTTCGTTCTCCTCGGAAAATGAAACCCTTTAAATATCAAGATTCTCCGCGTACTTCGCATTTTCCTCGATGAAGAGGCGTCGCGGCTCCACTTCCTCGCCCATCAGGGTGGTGAAGGTGAGGTCAAGCTCGCTCAGGCTGTCCTGATCCATATTTACGCGTCGTAAAATGCGGTGCGCCGGATCCATGGTCGTCTCCCAGAGCTGGGACGCATCCATCTCGCCGAGTCCCTTGTATCGCTGGATCTTGTTGTTCTGATCGCGGCCGATCTCGGCAAGGATGTTGTTGAGCTCGTCGTCGCTGTACGCGTACCATGCCTTGTTGCTGCGCTCAACCTTGTAGAGCGGCGGCATTGCGAGGTACACATAGCCCTGCTTGATCAGCTCCGGCATGAAGCGGTAGAGGAACGTAAGCAGGAGAGTACTGATATGGGCGCCGTCCACATCGGCATCGGTCATGATGATGATCTTGTGGTAACGGAGCTTCTCAATGTTGAAATCCTCGTGGATGCCCGTGCCGAAGGCGGTGATCATCGCGCGGATCTCGTTATTTTCCAAAACACGGTCGAGGCGCGCCTTCTCAACGTTGAGGATCTTGCCTCGAAGAGGAAGGATTGCCTGGGTTGCTCGCACGCGGGCCGATTTTGCGGAGCCGCCTGCGGAATCACCCTCGACGATGAAGATCTCGCACTTGGTCGGATCCTTCTCGGAGCAGTCGGCAAGCTTGCCGGGAAGACTCTGGCTCTCGAGAGGAGACTTCCGGCGTGTGAGGTCGCGCGCTTTGCGCGCCGCGTCGCGGGCACGCTGGGAAAGTACGGACTTCTCAACGATGATCTTCGCAACCGCGGGGTTCTG
The DNA here is from genome assembly GCA_902795625.1 of uncultured Lachnospiraceae bacterium. Taxonomy (GTDB): domain Bacteria; phylum Bacillota; class Clostridia; order Lachnospirales; family Lachnospiraceae; genus ISDg. Next base: position 1,568 of record CADBLW010000303.1, read on the forward strand.
CTCGAGATAGTAGGTGAGCTGCTGGCTCACAAGCTTGTCCACGGCGGTTCTCGCCTCGCTGTTGCCGAGTTTCTGCTTCGTCTGACCCTCGAACTGAGGCTCGGGAAGCTTCACACTGATGATTGCGGTCAGACCCTCGCGGATGTCCTCGCCGTCCAGAGCGGGCTCATTGTCCTTGATCAGCTTGTTCGCGCGCGCGTACGTGTTGATCGTCTTCGTGAGTGCGTTGCGGAAACCGATCAGGTGCATGCCGCCCTCGGGCGTCGTGATATTGTTGACGAAACTGTAGCAGTTATCGTTGTAAGCGTCGTTGTGCTGCATCGCAACCTCGACGTACACGTCGCCGACATTGCCCTCGCAGTAAATGATGTCGTTGTACAGGGCGGAGTTACCCTTATTCAGGTACTGCACGTACTCCTTGATACCGCCCTCGTAGTGGAAGGATTTTTCGCGCGCGGGCTCCTCGCGGTAGTCCGTGAGCGTGATCTTCAGACCCTTCGTCAGAAACGCCATCTCGCGGAGACGCTGCTTCAGGGTGTTGAAATCGAAGACGATCTCGTCGAAGATCGTTGCGTCCGGGAAAAATGTGACCGTCGAGCCGGTGCGGTCGGAATCGCCGATGCGCGTGAGCTCCGTAACAGCCTTGCCGCGCTCATAGCGCTGCTCATACTTGTGGCCCTCGCGCTCAACGTCGACAACAAGCCAGTCGGAGAGTGCGTTGACGACCGAAGCACCGACACCGTGAAGACCGCCGGAAACTTTGTATCCTCCACCGCCGAATTTGCCGCCGGCGTGAAGGATCGTGAAGACGACCTCAACCGTGCTGATGCCTTTTTTCTCGTTGATCTCTACCGGAATACCGCGGCCGTTGTCGCGCACCGTCACGGAACCGTCCTTGTTGATGCTGACGTTGATCTCCGTGCAGACACCTGCCAGCGCCTCGTCCACCGCGTTGTCCACGATCTCATAGACAAGATGATGAAGACCTCTCGCGGACGTCGATCCGATGTACATACCGGGGCGCTTGCGAACGGCTTCCAGACCTTCGAGGATCTGGATCTGTTCCGCACCGTATTCCTGATTTTGATTCTGATCCATAAAATAAAACCTCCTGCTGCCGGGTCGACCGGCAGAAACTGCATTTTTCTTATTTTTCGTAAAACAATAAATTGTTTATTCTCGTAATTACGCTTTTACTGCTTCTGCACCGTACCGTCCTCCACGCGGTAAATGCTGTCGGTGGGGGTTCGCAGCTGAACGAACTCCTCCATGCCGGTACAGGTTATGATCGTCTGCAGATCGTTGATCTCCGTCAGCAGCTGCAGCTGGCGCTTCCGGTCGAGCTCGGAGAGCACATCATCAAGCAGAAGCACCGGGGATTCCCCGACGCGCTTTCGGACAAGGTCGATCTCCGCAAGCTTCATTGACAAAGCCGCCGTCCGCTGCTGACCCTGGGAACCGTAAAGCCGTACATTTCGGTCATTGACCGTAACCTCAATGTCATCGCGGTGCGGACCGGTCCCTGTGGCCTTCATGAACAGATCATGCTCAAGGCCGCGCGCAAGCTTCTCCTCATACATTTCCTCCGTGACATTGGGCGCGTAGGAGAGTACAAGCTCCTCGCAGCCGCCGCTCAAAAGGGAATGCTTGGTTTTCACCACAGGCAGAAGTTCCTCCGTGAAACTCCGCCGCCTCCGGATGATATCCGACCCGTAACGGACCAGCTGATCATCCCACACACTGATCGTATCCTTGAGGGACGGGTCGTTTCCGATCTGTTTCAGAAGATTGTTTCGCTGCTGCAGAACCTTGTTGTAATTGATCAGGTTGCTGCAGTAGATCGGGTCCATCTGGCAGAGCTCCATG
>CADBLW010000304.1 GCA_902795625.1 uncultured Lachnospiraceae bacterium
ACCTGAAGGAGAGCGGGGCGCAGATCCCCGATGTGTTTATGGCCTGCGGCACGGAGGATTTTCTGTACCGTCCGAACTGTGATTTCAAGGCGTTCCTCGATTCCATCGACGTTCCGGCAACCTACGTAACCGCTCCGGGCGTACACGATTTCGAGTTCTGGCGCAAGCATCTGGTGACCGGCCTCACGTGGGCTCTGGAGCCTGAGAAGTTCGCGGAGGAGTTCGGAAAATAACAGTAGAAGAGTGAGAAATAGCGGGTGCCCTCGTTATGGGGAGCACCCGCTTGGCTTTTTTAGATGTTACTTTCGATGGATTAGAATTTTCCGACGGTCGTGCCGACCACGGGCAGAGCCGTGACGTCGAGGATGATCCATGCCGTCATGCCTGCTTCGATCGTGTGCTTGTGCATGTTGGCCGCAAGCTCATCCTTGAAATCCATGGCGTCGCACTTCATGACGTCGAGGATCGGTACCAGCATCGGGCTGCCGTTAATGAAGAGAACAACGGCGTCGTTCTGCGAGAAGGAACCTGCGGTAACCGGGCCGCGGACTACGCAGCGGTCCTTGTACAGCTTGGCACGCTTGATGCCGACTTCCGTCGACTTGGGAGCGATCTGGAAAGCCTCGTCGATCCTGAACATGTTGGCATATACGCCGTTGGCCGGAAGGGACTCCGCGGGGAACGGCTGAGCAGCCGGCGCGGGAGCTTCCTTAGGCCCGAAAAGCTTACTGAAAAACCCCATAATACTTTCCTCCTTATTCGGCGGTTTGTTTCCGTTGCGTTACCCGCAGGAAACCCGCTTTTTTGTAACTTACAGTATACCACAGCCGGTTTTCGTATGCAATGAAGAATGGCCCCGGAAAGCGGGGATTTAACGGAAATGTAACAAGCGGATTCTCTTCTTAGTCTTGCGTTTTCCGCGTTCGTGAGTATAATATACTTGGTTCATTGTGTGGGTACGAAATAAAGCCGTTTTTTCTGACCGTGCGCGCAGCGGTCAAATACAGGATAAAGAGGTTACAGTATGCCGTTTTTGACGTTGGATGCGGATATCCTTCTGTACATTCAGGATCATATCCGAAGCAGCTTTCTGGATAAGATTTTTCCGAACATAACATTCTTAGGGGACGCCGGGATCTTCTGGATCCTGCTGACCGTCGTGTTCCTCTGCTTTAAGAAGACGAGGCGCGCGGCCGTCTGCTCGGCCATCGCTCTGGTCGGTTCACTGCTTCTGAACAACTGTATTCTCAAGCCTCTTGTGAACCGCACGAGACCGTACGAACTGATCGAGGGTCTGGTGCTGATCGGTGAGAAGGCGAAGGACGGATCGTTCCCGTCGGGACACACGGCGGCGAGCATCGCATCGGCAGTGGCAATGTGCCGGTACCTTAAGAAGCGCTGGTACCTGCCGTTGATCGGTCTCGCGCTGATGATCAGCTTTTCACGGCTGTACATCGGGATCCATTACCCGACAGACGTGCTTGTCGGATTGCTGGACGGTATTCTGCTGGCAGTGATCGCGTGGGTGATCGAGAGCAAGCTGTACCGCGGAGTGCCGAAGTATGCGGCATTTGCCGGGACGGATACGGCGATCGCCGGAAAGAGCCCGGATGACAAGAGCAGTGATGACCATAAGGAAAGTGGTGATACTACAACTGTAGTATAGCACAGGTTTGCTGTATAGCACAAGTTGCAGGGAGGTACGGTTTGAACGTAACGATCGTTCTTCCGTCGCTGAACCCCGATGAGAAAATGATCCATACCGTGGAGGGTATCCTCGCGGAAGGGTTCACGGACATCGTGGTTGTGGATGACGGCAGCGCAGCGGAATATAAGAAGCCCTTTGAAACGGTGGCGGCGATGAACGGCGTGACCGTCCTTACGCACGAGGTGAACAAGGGCAAGGGCCGCGCGATGAAGACGGCGTTTGAATATATCCTGGAAAACCGGCCGGAGTCCGAGGGAGTGGTGACGGTCGACGGCGACGGGCAGCATTTGCCGAAGGATATCCGCGCCTGCGCGGAGGCGATGCTGGAGCAGGGTGACAAGGTTGTTCTCGGCGTGCGCGATTTCAGCAAGCCGGACGTTCCGTTCAAGAGCCGCAACGGCAACAACATCACCAAGGCGGTGTTCCGCATCTTCTGCGGCATCCGCATCAGTGACACGCAGACGGGGCTCCGTGCGATCCCGCGGCAGCATCTGCCGCTCATGTGTGAGATCGGGGGCGAGCGCTATGAGTACGAGACCAACCAGCTGCTGATCTTCAAGGACAAGGGAGTCGGGCTGCACGAGGTCGTGATCGACACGGTGTACATCGACGACAATGCCTCCTCGCATTTTCATCCGTTCCGCGATTCGTGGCGGATTTACAAGATCATATTCAAGCACATCGGGTCCTCCGTGTTCGCAAAATTCTTAGGAGCGTCGCTTGTGTGCTTCCTTGTCGACACGCTGCTGTTCTTCCTCCTGAATGTCGGGCTGGAAGGCGCGGGCATGCGCAAGGCGGACAGCCAGCTGCGCATCGCGCTTGCAACGGTGGGCGCGCGCGTGGTCAGCACCATCGTGAACTTCTGCCTGAACCGCAGGCTTGTGTTCAAGAGCGAGAACTCGGTGGGCGGAACGCTGGTGCGATATTACATATTGGCGATCTGTCAGATGACAGCGTCGTTCCTTCTCGTCGATCTCGTTGCGGAGCGTGTGTTCGGCATGAGTGCGGGCATCGGGGAGTCGTTCGTCAAGTTTGTCGTGGACATGTGTCTGTTCGCGGTCAGTTTCTATGTGCAGAAGCATTGGGTATTTGCCAATCGAAATAAGAATGGGGAGAATAGTTGATGGGAAAGAGGATTTTACGGTATTTTCTGCGGTTTCTGCTGTGGCTTGTCGTCACGCTTTTGCTTGTGGCGGGAGCGCTGTACGCAGTGATCTATCGGTGCTGCAACGGGCCTTCCGCTGCGGCCAAGGCAACGTTTGTCACGACGTTTAAGGAGACGGGACAGCTCAAGTTCGTTCCGAACCTTGTGATGTCGAAGGCGGAGATCAAGAAGATCGTAGACGCCAACAAGATGGAGGAGATGAACACCGAAATCGACTCGACGCTGATCACGATCCGTCACGACGACGGTCCGGAGATCGACGATCCTACGCAGCCGAAGAAGAAGGATGAGGTGTTCGATGAGAACGGCATCCGCATTGAGGAAGTTGCGGGACGTACATTTTTCGGGAAAATGATGATCATCAAGGATCCGTCCCAGGTGATCGTCGGAACGACATATCCGTGGGGGGACCTCGGCAAGGATCTTGACAAGATCGTTCAGGGAGTCGGCGGTGTCGCCGGCGTGAACGGCGGTCTGTACCAGTCGGACAACAACAAGGGCGGTAAGCCGTACGGCGTTGTCGTCTCGCGGGGACAGATCCAGTACAATTCGCCGTCACAGCGCGGACTGTATCTGATCGGATTTAACGAGGACGATCTTCTGGTGATCAAGGACATCCAGGGGATGAAGGCCGATGATGTGAAGAAATACGTTGAGGAGGCACGTATCCGCGATGCGGTTACGTTCCAGGAGGAAGCTTCCGACGCGAACAACCATTTTGTGCCCCTTGTCATCAACGGCGAGGGCCGTGAGCTGAAGGGACAGGGCAGCGGCAGCAACCCGCGTACCGCCATCGGGCAGCGTGCGGACGGCGCGATCCTTCTCTTTGTTACGGACGGACGAGGCGCCGGCGGACATCTCGGAGCGACCGCTTCCGACCTGATCAGTGTCATGCTTGATTACGGCGCGGTCAACGCGGCCAATCTCGACGGCGGCAGCTCTTCCGCGATGTATTACAACGGCAATTATGAGATGACGAGCGTTACATTTTACTATCAGCACGCTTCGTGGCGTCTTCCGGATGCCATGGTCGTTCTGCCGAAGAGCAACTGAGGAAACGCCGGCTGACCGGCGGTCATGAAGATGATGAACAAGTACGAAAGATAACAGGGGGATAGTTTCTCAAGTGGCAATCGATGAGGACAACAAGAAGAAGCCGAGCCGCGGGGAGCGGTACCGCAATCTGTACGATGCGTACCGCGACGAGACGGAGATCGATGACGACGATTTCTGGAGCACGCTGAACGGCCCGGTGCAGGAGGCGTTAAGCAGTTCAGGGAAAATGCCGGAGCCTGACGACGACTATGATGATGACGAGGATGACGACGATCTCGCGGATCCCGAGGAGATCATAGCCGCACAGGCACGGGCCGCAGAGGCGTCGGCAAGACAGAGACGTGCGGCGGAGACCGGCGCGAGGACAACTCGCAGCGCGGCAGAGGCCGGTGCGAGGACAACTCGCAGCACGGAGAGAACCAGCCGCGGCACGGCAGCGAAGGCGGGGACGACCCGCAGCGCGGCAGCGCCGAACGCGAGAGCATCGCGCAGCGCGGAAGATATGCCGGAGCGCGATGTCACGGCACAGAGACGGAAGGCGAACAGAAAGAAGAAAGAGCAGGAGCGGAAGCTTCGCCGCGGACGCAGAATGTATATCGTGTTCCTTGTGCTCTGGTCGCTGGTACTGATCGGCGGCGGCATCTGGCTCTGGAGATACACCGGACGATGCCTCGTAGAGTACGAGAAGTCTCAGCCGGAAAATAACGCGGACCGTCTTCTGAAGGAGTTTGTCGCCAAGGTTCGCGACGGCTCCATCGCGGGTGAGTTCAAGGAGTTCACTGACTCGGAGGATTGGAAGCTTCCCGGTGTGTTCGAGAGCGCGACGCTGATCAGGGATCAGTACATCGAAAAACTCGAGGCTGTCAAGGAGTATACCTGCGTCAAGAACGAGAAGAGCTACAGCACGACGAACCCGATCTATGACATCTTAGGCGACGGTGAGGTCGTGGCGCGCATGCGCATGGTCTCCTTCAACCCGAAGAAGATCCTGGCCATCCTTGAGGTGTGTGACTGGAAGATCGAATCCGTCACCGCGGTCATCAACGATGACTACAACACGAAGGATTATGTTTACACGGTGCCGTCGGACTACAAGGTTACGGTCAACGGCGTTTTGCTTACGGAAGAGTATATTGTGAAGCACGGCGAGATCCCGAAGGAGCTTGACTATGTCAAGGACTACGTCACGATCCCGACCGACGTCACGTACAAGGTTTGCGACATCATGAACAAGCCCGAGGTTGTCGTGACGGATGCGGAGGGCAACACGATCGCTGCAGAGATGGATGCGAACGGCTGCATCAGCATCACGCAGGAGCCGAAGAAGGGACTGGAGCCTCCGCAGGAGCGGTATGACCTGGCGCTCAAGACAGCCAAGAAATGGATGGATTTCGTGACCAACGACCTTGAGGGCAGCAACAAGGGCTTATGGGAGATCCGCAAATACCTCCTCAAGGATTCCCTCTTCTACGTAAAGGCGGAGGAGTACGCGAAGGGCGTGGATATCACGTTCGTCAGCTCGCACACGATCGAGGATCCGGAGTACACCGAGCTTGAGGTTACGGATTACACCGAGTACTCGGATGACTGCTTCTCCATCCACATCCACTTCATCAAGAACATGCGGCTTGTCAAGGGTAACCGCCGCGTTACGAGTACGATGGATTCGACATTCTATTTCATCTATTGTGACGACTCGGACGACGGCGAGGATAATCCTCACTGGACCCTCGGCGACATGATCGCGGGAGCGAAGCAGAACTACGGCACGGAGGAAGAAAACTGATCCTCCGCTATATAAAAACATGGAATTACGACACGGCGTATCGAAGGGTGCGCCGTGTTCTTCTTTGTGGGGCGGAAGTATACTACAAAGAGCGCGGAAGTGGAAAGGATAGCACAAGGTTTTTCCGTTGTGCGCAGGTGCTTTGTGTGGTAAACTGTATGGGAATTCAGTCGGCCCTTCACGGCGCGGGAAAGGATCCCTGCCGGGCGGAAACCGACAAGAGATACCTGTGGAGGTTAACGGA
>CADBLW010000305.1 GCA_902795625.1 uncultured Lachnospiraceae bacterium
CGCAGCGTCCCCTGGGAAATTCCGGGAAAGGAGACAGAAGATGAAGACTTCGAAGACCGAACGGATCATTCGACGTGTCGCGGGCCTGCTGGCGGTAGTCATGCTGGCTGTTGTTCTGTTCTCCTCCTTTTACATTGCCGAGGAGTCCGGCCACCGTTGCACCGGCCATTGCGAGAGCGAGGAGTGCCCGGTTTGTGAGACTCTTCGCCTGTGTAAGGCCGCACTTCATCAGATCGGTCTCGGGGTTGTCATGCTTGTTTCCCTGGCAATTCCGGTACTGCGGAGCGTTGTCACGAAGAGTCTCTGCGCTTGTATGCTGACGCCGGAGTCGCTGGTATCCCGGAAAGTACGAATGAACGATTGAACAGACCATTATGGCAGGAACATGCCGTCCCGCCATCGGTGAATCATGCCTTCGTGCAACACGCGGACTGCAGTGTTGCGCGTTGTGTCGTGCATTGCCGGTGGATGGTGCGTAATTCCATGCGATAACGGTCTGTTTTTGTCATTTTCCGAAGAATCCTGTTACATAAACTATTGAAAATACGGAGGTCTGTTTCAGTGAAACGATTGATTCTTATATTGGCCGTCGCCGTGCTGGCGCTCGGCTGCCTTACCGCCTGCGCCGGCAACGGTGACGATGACGGAAAACTCAGGATTGTAACTACGATTTTCCCCGAATACGACTGGGTGATGAACATCCTCGGAGATAACCCGGCGGGGGCGGAGGTCACGATGCTTCTGGACAGCGGTGTGGATCTCCACAGCTTCCAGCCCACGGCGGAGGACATCCTCAAGATTTCCTCCTGCGACCTGTTCATCTATGTCGGCGGCGAGTCGGACGCGTGGGTGGAGGACGCGCTGCGCAATGCTCAGAACCAAAACCGTGTCGTCATCAATCTCCTTGAGGTGCTCGGAGACAAGGTGAAGGAAGAGGAGGTTGTCGAGGGCATGCAGGGCGAGGACGAGGAAGAAGAGGAGGAAGAGGAGCCGGAGTACGATGAGCACGTATGGCTTTCCCTCAAGAATGCCTCAATCCTCACGAGCGCGATCGGAGAGAAGCTTTCGGCCATCGATCCGGACAACAAGAGCGTGTACGCGAACAATCTGTTCAAGTACAAGCAGAAACTGGAGGAGCTGGACGGTTCGTACAAGGCGGCTGTCGACGCGGCTTCCGTGAAGACGCTCCTGTTCGGAGACCGCTTCCCGTTCCGCTACCTGACGGACGATTATGATCTTTCCTACTATGCGGCGTTCGTGGGCTGCTCGGCGGAGACCGAGGCGAGCTTTGAGACGATCGCGTTCCTCTCGAAAAAGGTGGATGAGTGCGCGCTTCACGCGGTTATGACCATCGAGGGGACGAACCACCGCATCGCGGAGACGATCGTTCAGAATACCGCGACGAAGGATCAGAAGATCCTGGCTCTCGACTCCATGCAGTCCATCACGGCGACGGACGTCAAGAACGGGGTAACCTACCTCGGTATTATGGAGAAAAACCTTGAGGTGCTGAAGGAAGCGCTGAAGTAGGATAACGAAGGGGGTCGCGGTAACCGGCCCGGTTCGGCACAGCGGTTTTGAAACCTGTTGAATTCAAGGAAAGGAGGTGACGATGGTATGCTGGAAAAGCTTGGCATGTACCTGCAGTACGAGTTCGTGCAAAATGCGGTCATTGTCTGTGTGCTGGTAGCCCTGTGCTCATCGCTTCTCGGCGTGACGCTTGTGCTGAAGAGATTTTCCTTCATCGGAGACGGTCTGTCCCACGTCGCGTTCGGTGCGATGGCTATCGCGGCGATCGCCAACCTGAGCAATGACATGCTTCTGGTGCTGCCGATCACCATCGTCGCCGCCGTTATGTTATTAAGCTCGGGGCAGAAGGCGAAGGTGAAAGGCGACGCCGCCATTGCCGTGATCTCGGTTACGGCGCTGGCGTTCGGCTACCTGTTCATGAATGTATTTTCCTCGTCCTCCAACCTGTCGGGCGACGTGTGCACGACGCTGTTCGGTTCCACGTCCATCCTCACCCTGGATCCGAGCGAGGTCCGGCTGTGCATCGCTCTTGCGATCGTCGTGGTGCTGGTCTTCGTCGTGCTGTACAACCGCATCTTCGCGGTTACCTTTGACGAGACCTTCGCGAAGGCGACAGGCACCAACACGGGAGCCCATAACCTTCTGATCGCGGTCATCATCGCCGTCATCATCGTGCTGGCGATGAAGCTGGTCGGGTCGCTGCTGATCACGGCGCTCGTCATTTTCCCCGCGCTTTCCTCCATGCGGATGTGCCGCAGCTTTAAGTCGGTGACGATCGTCGCCGCGGTATTGTCCGTGGTCGGAGCGTCCGTCGGACTGTTCGCATCCATCCTGTTCGGTACGCCGGTGGGATCGACGATCGTAGCCGCGGATTTTGTGATATTTTTCGTATGCAGTGTGCTCGGGCGGGTGCTCGGGCGGGCGTGATCGCGCAGGCGCGGTAACGCGGATGAGATACAGAGGAGAGAACCTATGAATTATCGGAAAATAACGGCAATTATTCTTGTCATCGCGATGTTCCTGCTGACGGGCTGCGGCGCCGGAAACAACAGCACCGGACGCCAGGGCGGTTCCGGCGGGGTCAACGATGTGCTCGAGCAGGGCAAGCAGCAGGAGGACCGCAAGAACGACGGCGTGACCGACACACCTACGCCTACGGTTCCGGTTGACGATCCGAACCCTACGGAGGCGCCGGTTGTTCCCGGCGACGGCACGGTCGATGTGGACCTGACGAGCATGTCCTCCACGATGATATACGCGGAAGTCTACAACATGCTCACGAAGCCGGAGGAGTACATCGGCAAGACGGTCAAGATGTCCGGGGCATTTGCCGTTGCTTACGATGAGGAGACGGGCAACTATTACTATCTCTGCGTGATCAAGGATGCCACCGCATGCTGCGCACAGGGAATGGAATTCCTGCCGTTAGGGAACTTCGGATACCCGGACAACTGCCCGGAGATCGGAACGGACATTACGGTTGTGGGAACATTTTCCACATACATGGAGGGAACGACCATGTACTGCACGCTCAAGGAAGCGACCATGTCGTAACCTCGCGGAGCAAAACACAGGAAGGAAGACCGGATGGGAAGCGGCAGTGTGCCGGCGACGGTCGGCTAAAGGATTACACGGGCTCACGGCGGCGGTGCCGGGGCCCTTTTTGTTGTTTTCCTGTTCGCATATTCGATGTTATCAGACTTGATTGTGACGGAAAATGCGTCGTATTTGCAAAAGTGCCATTTTCCGTGATTTGCTCTTTGAAATCCGCCGTAGATACGGTATTATGGAATTATCAGAAACGGCACACGCTGCGGAAGAGGAGGGAAAAGTATGAAGCATTCTAAGATACGGAAACTCTTGGCGCTTCTGTTGGTGCTCATGCTCGCGACAACGATGCTTGCGGGCTGCGGCGACGATGACGATGACGATGATGACGATGACCGCAGATCATCCCAGTCCGACGATAAGAAGGGCAAGGGAAACAGCACCATCGCGGAGCCTACAGGGAAGCTTGAGGACGGAGATCCCGAGAACGCGGCTCTTAGGAGCGGCGATTACCTGTACAAGGCGCTGCCCAACGCGAACCTGAACGGGATCACGTCGCAGCTGCCGAAGGCAGTCACTGTGGTTGTCCTCACCGATACGGGAAGCAACGTCAACATGACGATGAATGAGAGCACGATCAAAAAACTCGTGCAGGCGTTCACGGAGGTGAAGATCGGCCAATACGTCGGTGATACGAAGGAGACGAAGTTTAATACGATCACCTTCCGGTGGAACGACGAAAGCGAGACGGAGATCGGCTTCTA
>CADBLW010000306.1 GCA_902795625.1 uncultured Lachnospiraceae bacterium
AAGATCCTCACGAAGCTGATCGAGGAGGCACAGAAGCGAAATATTGCGCTTGTGCTCTGCACGACAGGATACACGAAGGAGCAGATCGCGGAGATCGACGAGGCTTCGAAGACGACGGCCATCGTGCGTTCGGCCAACATGTCCCTGGGCGTCAACGTGCTGCTGCGTCTCGTGCAGGAGGCTGCGAAGAAGCTTGCCGCGGAGGGCTTTGACATCGAGATCGTGGAGAAGCACCATCATTTTAAGAAGGATGCTCCGAGCGGAACCGCCCTTGCCATCGCGGATGCGATCAATGAGTCACTTCCCGAGGCACTTCCGTATGTGTATGACCGAAGCGGCAGAAGCGAGCCGAGACCGCAGGGTGAGATCGGCATCAGCGCCGTGCGCGGCGGAACGATCGTGGGAGAGCATGAGATCATGTTCTGCGGAACCGACGAGGTCATCACGCTTTCACATATGGCATATTCGAAGGCGATCTTCGGCAAGGGTGCCGTTGTGGCGGCCAAGTTCGTCGCAGACAAGGGACCCGGCCTGTACACGATGAAGGATGTCATCGACTGATGATCTGCGGATGATCGGTTAAATGTTGTCCGTCGATTTCGGGGGAGACAGACGAGAAACAATCAGGAGGCACAGTGTGATAAAAGTAGAACATCTGGTGAAGCAGTACGGCGATTTCCGCGCCGTCGACGATCTGAGCTTCACCGTGGAGAAAGGTGAGATCCTCGGCTTTCTGGGACCGAACGGTGCCGGAAAATCGACGACCATGAACATGATCACCGGCTACAACTCCGCGACGGAGGGAGATGTATCCATCAACGGCTTCAACGTGTACGATGAACCGGAGAAGGCCAAGAGATGCATCGGATATCTGCCGGAAATCCCACCGGTTTACCCGGACATGAGAGTGAAGGAGTACCTCAGCTTCTGCACGGAGCTGAAGGAGGTTCCGAAGAAGGAGCGCAAGGCGGAGGTCGAGCGCGTGATGGAGCTTCTTCACGTAAAGCACATGCAGAACAAGCTGATCAAGCATCTGAGTAAAGGATACCGTCAGAGAGTCGGCCTCGCGCAGGCTCTGATCGGCAACCCCGAGGTGCTGATCCTCGACGAGCCGACGGTCGGCCTCGACCCCATGCAGATCACATGGATGCGTGAGCTGATCCGCAGCCTCGGCCGGGAGCACACGATCATCCTGAGCTCCCATATCCTGTTCGAAGTGAACGCCGTCTGCGACCGTGTGCTGATCATCAACCACGGCAAGAAGGTAATCATTGATACGCCGGAAAATATCATCCGCACCCTGGGCGGCACCAACGGTGTCCGCATTGTTGTGCGCGCGGGTGAGGATGCAGTGAAAAATGCACTGTCCGGCATCGGCAACATTTCCCGTATCGAAACCCTCACGGAGGATGTGGGCGAGAACCTGACGGCGTATGCCGTGTACTCGTCCGACGGCAGTGAGATCCGCGACCGCATCGCTTCGGCGTGCGCGAAGAAGGGCATCTCGCTGTTTGAGCTGAACGCCATCCAGAAGACTCTCGAGGATGTCTTTATCGAGATGACCGGAAAGGAGGGTGACACGAAATGAAAGCTATTTACAAGAGGGAGCTCAAGGCGTATTTTACGTCGTTCCTCGGATATCTTTTCATCGCCTTCTTCCTGTTGTTCGTAGGCGTGTTCCAGTATCTTTACAACCTTCGGGGCGAGTACGCAAACTTTGCTCTGGCGATCAACGGCACAGCGACGTTTTTCCTGCTGCTCGTGCCGATGCTGACCATGAGGATCCTCGCGGAGGAGAAGAGACAGCGCACGGACCAGCTGATCTTCACCTCACCGGTGAGCGTGGAGCGCATTGTGCTGGGCAAATACCTTGCCCTCGTGACGGTCTTCGCCATCGCGATGGCAATCGTGTGCGTGTATCCCGTAATCCTGCATAACTACGGCGCGACGAACTATGCGGTGGCGTACACGACGCTCCTGGCATTTTTCCTGCTGGGCTGCACCTATATGGCCATCGGAATGTTTATCTCGTCGCTCACGGAGAGCCAGGTGTTCGCGGCGGTCGTGACATTTATCGCGATCCTGTTCACCCTGATGATCGATATGCTTGTCGAGATGCTTCCCACCGGCAACACGCTTGCCCTTGCGATCCTGATCGCGATCGCCCTTGTGATCGCCGTCATCACCTACGTGATGATGAAGAGCAAGGTCGTTACCGGGATCTTTACGGTGCTTTCCGTCGGAGGTCTTATTGTTGCATATGCCGTGAATAAGCAGTGGTTTGACGGCAGCCTCGCGAAGGTGTTCGGATGGCTGTCGGTACAGTCGCGGTTTGCGCTGTTCCGGTACGGCATCGTGGACATTTCGTCCTATGTGTACTTTATCAGCATGAGTTTCCTCTTTGTGTTCCTGACGATCCAGGCCATAAAGAAGAGAAGATGGGAGGCGTGATATGAATAAAGAGATCCGTTCCCGTAAATTCCGCGGAGGCGCTTATGCAACCGCGATCTCGTTCCTTGTGATACTCGTGCTGATCGCAGTCAACCTGGTTTCGGGAAGCCTGTTCAAGAGGTTTGACGTTACCGCGACACGCAAGTATTCCCTGAATGACGATACTGTCAAGTTCGTAAAATCCATAGACACGCCGATCGATATTTACTATGTCACGGCGGAGGGTGAGGAAGACCTCATCATCAAGACCGGCGCTGAGCTGATCGCAGCGGCGAACGACAAATTCACGTTCACCGTGAAGGATCCGATCCAGTATCCGCAGTTTGTGTACCGCTACAACAAGATGCAGGATATCACAAACAACAGTATCATCGTCGTCAACGGTGATGATCCGGACCGGTTCGTATATATCGATTCCGAGCAGATGAAGATATACTCCACCAACACGCAGACCTTCCAGCAGGAGCTGTACGGGTATGATGCTGAGGTCGAGATCGCCAAGGCGATCGTCGAGGTGACGCAGGAGAAGCGCGCGACGGTTTATGTGACGACCGATCACAACGAAGTGATCACGAATCCTACCGAGACGGATGCGGAGAGAAAGGGACGTGTCACGCCTACATTTTCCGATCTGTTGAACCTGAACGCGTACAAACTCAAGTATATCAAACTTTCCACCGAGGGCGCGGTTCCCGAGGACTGCGATATCCTCCTGATCGGATCGCCCATGTCCGACCTTACGGCGGAAGAGGTTGAAGCGATCAAGGCGTTCCTGACCAAGGGAGGAACCGTCATGGTTTCCCTCCTGTACAACACGGATACCTTTACCAATCTGCAGGATCTGTTCAAGTACTACGGCTTCCATTTCGAGAGCGGCGTGCTTTTAGAGGGTGACTCCTCGCACACGCTCGGTGACAATCCCACCATCATCTTAAGTGATTATGAGAATCAGTCGCTGCAGTGGAAGCTGTCCGTCCCGATCTATACCGACGATACGTCGAGATATACGACCAAGAAGACGGTTCTCGTGGAGACTACATCCTCCGCGTACCGCAAGGAGACATCCTCGGATACCTTTGAGAAATCCGCGACGGATGACAGCGGCAAATTCCCGCTTCTTCTGAAGGTTGAGGAGACGTTCGAGGGAAATACCGGAACCATGTATGTATTTGCATCCACGAATTTCTTCGAGGACAGAATGCTCACGGGCAGTTCTTCCTTCGGAAACCGTATGCAGTTTATCGATTGCCTGAATGAAGTCGCAGGCGCGACCGAGAGTGCGCTGTCCATCCCGGACACGACCGCGCTTGAGGAGGCGCTCCGCATGACAACAAGCCAGAGGAACCGCATCGCCATCGCGTCGTTCCTTCTGCCTGTGTTGATTCTTTTTGCAGGTGTTGTGGTCATTCTTCGCCGCCGCGTGGAGCATGTGACCGTGACGGAAAAGGGTGAGGAATGAAACGAGCAAGTATTGTGCGGCTCTCGCTGTTGATCGTGGCCGCAGCGGCACTCACGGTCGTTTTCCTTTTGCTGAAGAAGCAGAAGGAGAACCCGACGAACGGTGATCAGGTGACGTATTTTACGGTGACGACCATCGATGTTAACAGTGTGGACCGCATCAGTCTGAAGAGCACCCGGTACGAGGGTGAGTTTAAGAAAGACGGAGAGACGTGGGTCAGCGACACGGATCTTTTGAATCAGAAGATCATATTGCAGTTCCCCGACCAGCTGTTGTCCAATCTGCGTGCGATCGCTAAGGTTGACAATCCCTCGTCGGATGCCGAGTACGGGTTGGATAATCCGTCCGCGGTTTTGGAGGCTTACGCCGGCTCGGAGCGTCTGGTGCGCATTGAGCTCGGTGACAAGGTGCCGACCAAGGACTGCTATTACTGCCGGTTTAACGGAGAGAAGCCTGTCTATACGGTTGCCGAGAACTACGGGAGACTTATGCTGAAGGACCGGTCGTACTATGTAGACACGATCACGCTTCCGTCAATCCCCGACATTAAGAATATTCAGGAGATCACACTGACCGGAGAGCTTTTTCCCGAGTTCCATGCGATCAAACTGGAGAAGAATCCTTACGATTACTCCGGAGCGAATCTCTTCCCGTGGATCTTCACGAAACCTTACCGTGCGCAGTGGGATGCCGATGTGATCAACGGTCCCTGGATGGACCAACTGGAATGGTATCTTCGCATCTACACGGATGGGGTACGGAACGTCAAGCCGGATGAATTCGCACAATACGGGCTTGCTGATCCGAAGGCAACGCTCACGGTGCGGTATGCGGACGATACCGGCCGGGAGGAGAACTCATACACGCTTCTCATCGGAGACAGGAATGCCGAGACAGGGAACTATTATGTGAAGCTGCAGGGAATCGATGCCGTTTTGGAGATCACTGAATCGAAAATAAAGTCCATGTGTGAGTTCAGTGTATTTTCCTGCACGTATAAATCCATCTTCTTCCCGAGCACGCTGCTGGTGAAGAAGGCAGTTGCGCAGTCCGGAGACACCGTGATGACATTTACACACGAGAAATCGCCGGAGGGCGACGATCTGTATTATGTGAACGGGGTTGCCGTGGACGGAGCAGATGCGCTCACGTGGGCACAGAAGGTCATGGCGATGAAGACCTCCACGTTTATTCAGAACGATACTCCGAGCGTGGAACCGATCCTCACGATCTTGGTGGAACCGTTTGATCCTACGGTTAATGAGCCGCTGACCATCCGGATCTTCGATGATCCGAGCGGATACGATATCGTTGAGCGTCTGGGCGTGTGCGACTGCACGATCGATTCCCGGCTTGTGGATGATTTCATCGATTACATGAAGAAGGCACCGGGCGCAAAATGATGCTGCTAAAGGCGAGTGCTGCATGGGGGAAATACAGTGCCTGAGGCGAGTGCTGCCCCGGGGGAGGTGCAGTGCCGAAGGCGGACTGACAGAAAATAAACAGGGGGATTTTCCGCCCTGCGGAGTTATTATGCAATTATCAAAGACACAGAAAACATGGCTTGGGATCCTGTTTGTGCTCTATCTGGCGATACTGATCTTCGTGCTGTTCTTTTCACCGGAATTCGGGCGCACACAGGGCAATGTACATGGACTGAATCTTGTGCCGTTCAGGGAGATCAAACGGTTCTATAAGGGCACGGAGAGCTGGTCGAACAGCTTGTTCTGGAGAAATGTCATCGGAAATATCGCGGCATTTTTCCCGATGGGATTGCTGGTGGCGCTGCTTGCGCCGAAGCGGCCGTACTGCGTGTTCGCGCTTGCGATCGTGTATCTTTCCTGCGCGGTCGCCGAGATCCTGCAGTACGTGTTCAATGTAGGAAGCTTTGACATCGACGATGTCATCCTGAATACCCTGGGAGGGTTCCTCGGTATTCTTGTGAGCATTCCTGTGAGAAAGCTGCTAACAAAGCAGCAGCCGAAAAAGAAACAGTCGAACAGAAAAAAGAGTTAAACATATCGGATTGGAATTGCGATGAACAGAACAAAGACGGAGAAATCGACGGTTCATTACAAGGGACGGCATCGTTCCATCATGGGCAAGGTGTCTCTCTCCGTGGGGATCATTGCGGCATTTTTCCTTGTTTTTCTGATCTTTTACGGTCGGGCGAATCCGGAGGAGTCCATCGGCGGACTCGGTATCATCAACGGTCTGCTGGCCATCGCCGGAACGATGTGCGCTGCCACCGCGAGACGGGAGACGCCGTTCCAGGACGGGTTTGCGCTGTCGGGAATGGTGGTCAATCTGATCGTGATCGTTGTGACGCTCGGGCTGTTCCTTGTGGGAGCCGCGCTGTGACGCAGAGACAGGAAGAAATACCGTGACGATACGGACCGGTATGCAACAGAAATTACAAAGAGAAGACGGTAAAAGAAAAGACAGTAAGGATAAACGGAAAACCCTTCGGGGGAAGGAGTTACATTGAAAAAAGAATATACAGATAAGAACCGCGCGGACAAAAAGACCGCGCCCGTCATGCTTTTGTGGTCTGCGGATGAGAGAGAGCGTCTCACGCTTGTTCTTTCGTGGATCCGGAACGCTGCGAAGAAGAAAGACGCGCCCGAAGGGCTTGCTGAGCTGGCAGCCATTGCGGCAGCGCAGGAGAAGCTGTACAAGGCTGTCACGGACGGCTCCTGGGCAGCGATGAGCACCGAAGAAAAATGCCGCATGAACAAAGCAATCTTCGGCACCCTTGAGGTTGACGCATACGAGAGCTCCATCATCAACCCGGACGTTTCCGCAAAAGCGTACGGCAATGCCTACGCGATGGTGATCTCGGCTCTCGGCCGTGAACTTATCGAGACGACACAGTATCTGATGCGCGGGATCCGCAAGCCGTTTCTGTATGCCTGCGAGCTGATCGCCGAGATCTACGGTCATATCGAGAAGGACGGGATCGACCGCGGGATCAAGCAGAGCCTGTATTACTACGCGCACGATTACTGCCGTGAATTCGTCGAGTTCCGCATGAATGAGATGTATGATGTTTCCGCGGGCAAGCCGGTCGAGGATATTATCCGCCGCGCCGCGTCCGACGAGAGCGCACTGTACGATTACGGCCTTCCAATCTCGGACAATGTGATCAACACCTACCGCTTCCTTGCGAAACAGCCGCAGAAGACCATCGATGAGATGGCGCGCACGTTTGTGAACGGCTTTATCGACAGCTTTGAGACCATGTGTATCGACCGCGCACCGAAGAAGACGGTGGCGTTCGACACGTATTTCGGGTTTGAGCGCGTCACGGCTCGCGTGATCGATCTCTTCCGCGAGGAGGGACTGGAGCCCAAACTGTTCTTGACGAGCAACCTTCTGGTGTACGCGTGCACGTTCCTGCAGGGCGGCATGGGCGGCACTTCGGTCAACCGCCAGTACTCGTATGACCATCGGAAAAACTACCTGCTTGTTCTTCAGCGTCCCATGATCGAGGAGATCATGGAGAGCCGCAGAGAGAACTTTGAGAAGTATAAAGAAGAGTGTGTCGGTTATGCCGGCATCGCGGCGCAGGAGGTGTTCGGCGTGCCGGACATCAACTTTGTGAACAAGCGTGCTGTGCCTTCGCTCAAAGGCCGCAGCAGCGCATTGTTTGACGAGCTTCGCACTCGAGTGGCCGAGCAGGGCGAGCAGTATGAGCCGGAGGAAAATATCACCTTTGCCATCATCGCATACCCGGTTCCGTCCATCGGCGACAGATTTGAGGAAGTGTTCCGCGAGACCATCGTGTGCAACAATCTTCCGAACAAAAAGTATAAGGCGATCCAGCAGAAGCTCATCGATCTGCTCGACCTCGGCGCGTACGTGACCGTGACCGGCCGCGGCGACAATGAGACGAACATGAAGGTGATGCTTCATACGCTCACGGATCCCGCGAAGCAGACGAATTTCGAGAACTGCGGCGCGGACGTCAATATTCCGGTGGGCGAGGTGTTCACGTCACCGCTGCTCACGGGAACCGGCGGACTTCTCCACGTGATGAAGGTATGCATTGACGGTGTTACGTATAAGAACCTGCGGTTCCGCTTTGAGAACGGCATGATCACCGACTATTCGTGCGAGAATTTTCCGACAGAAGCGGAAAATAAAGCCTTCCTCAAGGATGCCATCCTCAGGGATCAGGAGACGCTGCCCATCGGCGAGTTTGCCATCGGAACGAACACTGTCGCGTATGCGATGGGTATCCGGTATAACGTTCAGGAGCAGCTGCCGATCCTGATTGCGGAGAAGACAGGTCCGCACTTTGCGGTGGGCGATACATGCTACAGCCGCGCGGAGGACAAGGCGCTCTACAATCCGGACGGGAAGGAGATCATCGCCCGGGACAATGAATTTTCCGCAAAGAGACATACCGATCCCGCGAAGGCATACACGAACACGCACACGGACATCACGATCCCGTACAACGAGCTCGGTGAGATCCTGGTGCATGCCGCGGACGGCTCCGTGATCGGCGCGATCATCCGCGACGGACGGTTCGTTGTGCCGGGAACGGAGGAGTTGAACATTCCACTGGATGAGCTTGAGAAAGAGCAGTGACCCGGGGCACGGTAAGACGGTCACGGTCCGCGTGACGTCAGAACAGTAAATGTGATCAAATACTAAATACACTGTCCCAACGGGACGGATCAGGAGGATACTATGGCTAAAGTCGGTATTGTGATGGGAAGCGATTCGGATCTGCCAATCATGGAGAAAGCGGCGGCAATGCTCGAAAAATTCGGCATTGAGTATGAGATGACTATCATCTCGGCGCATCGTATGCCCGATGTTTTCTTTGATTATGCGAACACGGCGGTGGAGAAGGGCTTTGAGGTGATCATTGCGGGCGCAGGCGGCGCGGCACACCTTCCGGGTATGTGCGCGGCAATTTTCCCGCTGCCGGTAATCGGCGTGCCGATCCACACGAAGGCCCTCGGCGGCGTTGATTCTCTGTATTCCATCGTTCAGATGCCTTCGGGCATTCCGGTTGCCACGGTTGCCATCGACGGCGGCGCGAACGCGGGTATCCTTGCGGCCAAGATCATCGCAACTCACGATAAGGAGCTGCTGGATAAGATCATCGCTTACAAGGCAGAGCTCAAGAGCGGCGTGATGGCGAAGAAGGAACGCCTGGAGAGTGTAGGATACCGCGAGTATTCCGAGAAGAAGTGATCGGAACCATGCGGTTATTTCGGCATGGAAACGCACCTTTGGAAGATGCGGAAACATGAAAGCGCAATTTATGATTAATGATACTATCATAAGCAGCGCTTATCAAAACGATGAACAAAAACTCCCCGGAAATGCGCTTTTTCAGGTGCAGCCGGGAAATAATTGTGCTACAATAGCGATGGATTTCGGAAGGCATCCGGATCCCGTATGAGAATAATGACCAGGAGGCAGCAGCATGGATTATAAGAATGCCGGTGTTGACATTGAGGCGGGATACCGCGCAGTGGAACTGATGAAGAAGCACGTGAAGGAGACGATGCGCCCCGAGGTACTCGGCGGACTCGGCGGGTTCTCCGGAGCATTTTCCCTTGACCGTTTCATGACGATGAAGCATCCGACCCTCGTTTCGGGTACGGACGGCGTGGGAACGAAACTGAAGATCGCGTTTCTTCTTGACAAGCATGACACGATCGGTATCGACTGCGTGGCTATGTGTGTGAACGACATCGCGTGCGCCGGCGGCGAGCCCCTGTTTTTTCTTGACTATGTCGCCTGCGGCAAGAACTATCCCGAGAAGATCGCGACGATCGTGAAGGGTGTTGCGGAAGGCTGCAAGCAGGCAGGCTGCGCGCTCATCGGCGGTGAGACGGCGGAGATGCCCGGGTTCTATCCGGTGGACGAGTATGACCTTGCCGGATTTGCCGTAGGTATCGTGGACCGCGACGAGATCGTGGACGGAAGTAAGGTTGAGACCGGCGACACGATCATCGGCATCGCATCCTCGGGTATCCACAGCAACGGATATTCCCTTGTTCGCAAGGTGTTTGACATGCGCGAGGCTTCCATGGCGCGCTACAATGACTGCCTTGGGTGCACCCTCGGCGAGGCTTTGCTGACGCCTACGAAGATCTATGTGAAGGCTTTGAAGGCTCTGAAGGACGGCGGCGTTACCGTGAAGGCATGCAGCCACATCACGGGCGGCGGCTTCTACGAGAATATCCCGCGGATGCTTCCGGAGGGCAAGGTTGCCGTAATCCGCAAGAACAGTTACGAGGTTCCTGCGATCTTTGAACTGCTGGCGAAGACCGGAAACATCGAAGAGAAGATGATGTACAACACGTACAACATGGGTATCGGTATGATGGTGGCTGTCTCGAGCGACAAGGCGGACGAGGCTCTGCGTCTGCTTTCGGCAGCCGGCGAGAAGGCTTATGTCGTCGGTGAGATCACAGACGGTGAGAAGGGTATTCAGCTTCTGTAATCGGTGAATTGCGCCCGGGTACCGGTATGATCCGGTGTCCCGGGCGTTTGTTGTTTGAATGAATAAAAGAATGCCGAAAAGCGCGGTTATATTTTCCGAAGGATGTGGTTTTTCTGTTGATTCGGCTGCGTTTCGGCGGTACAATGGAGGAGACATGAGAGCAGTTGTTATGGTGTCCGGAGGCGGCACGAATTTGCAGGCAATCCTCGACGCGGTACGCGACGGGAAGATCACGAACACGGAGATCTGCGGCGTTATCAGCAACCGCACGGATGCGTATGCTTTGGAGCGTGCGAAGAAGGCAGGAATCCCTGCCGTGTGTGTTTCCCGCAAGGCCTATGCGACGAGGGCGGAGTTTGAGACGGCGCTGCTTGCGGCTGTGGACAGCCTGAAACCCGACCTGATCGTGCTTGCCGGTTTCCTTGTGATCATTCCGGCTGAGATGATCCGCCGTTACGAGCGCAGGATCATCAACATTCATCCTTCGCTGATCCCTTCGTTCTGTGGCGACGGTTTCTACGGACTCCACGTCCATGAGCAGGTACTTGCCCGCGGTGTGAAGGTGACCGGAGCGACGGTTCACTACGTGGATGAAGGCACCGACACCGGTCCGATCCTTCTTCAGAAGGCGGTTGCCGTGGAGCCGAACGACACGCCCGAAGTATTGCAGCGCCGCGTGATGGAGCAGGCGGAGTGGATCATCCTTCCGCAGGTGATCGACGCGATCGCGAACGGACGTGTGAGTAAGGACAGCAACGGGAACTGGTTTGTGACCATGTAAAATGTTGGAAGAGTTGATAAAACTGTATATAAATCAATAATCGTGGAGGACGAAAAATGAACATTCTGGTTATCGGTGGCGGCGGAAGAGAGCACGCGATCATCGCATCCATTGCGAAGAGTAAGAAGGCGACGAAGATCTACTGTGCGCCCGGCAATGCGGGCATCGCTGAGCTTGCGACCTGCGTGCCTATCGGCGTGATGGAGTTTGACAAGCTGATCGCGTTTGCGAAGGAAAATGAGATCGACCTGACGGTGGTCGGTCCCGATGATCCGCTTGTGGGCGGCGCGGTTGACGCGTTTGAGGCGGCCGGGCTGCGCGCTTTCGGTCCGCGTGCCAATGCGGCGATCATCGAGGGAAGCAAGGCATTTTCCAAGGAATTGATGAAGAAGTATAACATCCCCACCGCGGCGTATGAGACCTTCTCCGATGCAGAGGAAGCGACTGCATACATCAAGGCACAGGGCAAATACCCCGTTGTCCTTAAGGCAGACGGCCTGGCGCTCGGAAAGGGCGTTCTCATCTGTAACTCCGAGGAGGAGGCGATTGCCGGCGTCAAGGAGATCATGCTCGACAAGCACTTCGGCAAGGCCGGTGACAAGATGGTCGTTGAGGAGTTTATGACGGGCCGCGAGGTATCGGCTCTTTGCTTCAGCGACGGCAAGACGATCCGCTGCATGACCAGCTCGCAGGATCACAAGCGTGCGGGCGACGGTGACACGGGTCTGAACACCGGCGGTATGGGAACATTTTCCCCGAGCCCGTTCTACACCGAGGAAATTCACAAGATCTGCACAGAGAAGATCTACGAGCCCACGATTGCTGCCATGGCGGCGGAGGGACGGCCGTTCAAGGGTGTTCTGTACTGCGGCCTGATGCTGACGCCCGAGGGACCGAAGGTTGTGGAGTACAACGCCCGCTTCGGTGACCCCGAGACGCAGGTTGTTCTTCCCCGTATGGAAAATGATATCGTGGATGTGTTCGAGGCATGCATCGACGGAACTCTCGATCAGATCGAGCTTTCCTTCGCCGATAACGCGGCGGTTTGCGTGATCCTTGCGTCTGAGGGTTATCCGCAGAAGTATGAGAAGGGCTTCCCGATTTCCGGTCTTGAGGCATTCAAGGGCAGCAAGACGGAGTTCGTGTTCCATGCGGGAACGAAGTTCGGCGAGGACGGAGCGGTTCTTACCAACGGAGGACGCGTGCTCGGTGTCACGGCGCTCGGAGCGGATCTGAAGGAGGCGCGCGCCAACGCATACAAGGCTACTGAGAAGATCAGCTTCGCCAACAAGTACATGCGGCACGACATCGGCAAGGCAATCGACGAGGCCTGAGGACGGAAGAGGGCTTTCGACTGTCGTTGACCTTTATGATGAATGATCAACCGCAGAATTATATAGAATTACACGCAAAATCGGAGAAATTACAAGATGAAGAAGATCATGACGATTGTCGGTGTGGTCGCGCTTGCCGCGGCCTGCGTCGGCTGCGGGAATAATGAGGAGCCGAAGAAGCCGGCGGAGACAACAACGGCTGTGCCGTCACCTACGGGCATCCCGGACACGGCGACACCGACTTCGGAAGTTCCGGCAACTCCCACGGAGGTACCGACGAACACACCTACGCCGACACCGGCACCCGACGAGAACGGCATGTACGCCAAATGCCCGTCGAACTACCTGGTGAAGCGCGCCGGAGTTGAATACGGTTCATTTGTCCACGGCACATACTATTCGGAATACTGCGGACGTGAGCGCGGGTATACCGTGATGCTTCCTCCGGGATACACCGAGGAGAAGAAGTATCCGGTCATCTACCTGCTGCACGGTATCTTCGGCGACGAGAATTCCTTCGCCAGTGACGCGAGCAACCAGATCCCTGCGTTGATCGGCAATATGATCGCGGACGGTCTGTGCGAGGAGTTTATCCTCGTGTGTCCTGCGATGTTCGCGGCGTCCGATGAGACGGTACAGGCTCCCGGCTTTACCGGTGAAGCGATGGTTCCGTATGACCGCTTCCCGAAGGAGCTGGTGGACTGCCTGATCCCGCATATTGACGCGACGTACTCGACAATCACGGGACGCGATGGAACGGCCATCGCAGGTTTTTCCATGGGCGGCCGTGAGACGCTTTACACACTTTTGCAGTATCCCGACAGGTTCTGCTACGTGTGCGCGATCGCGCCTGCGCCGGGTCTTGTGCCGGGCGTGGACATGTACATGACGCACCCGGGCTCGCTGCAGGAGGATGAGGTCCGTATCGCGGAAGGCACGAAGGTTCCCGAGAAGGTGATCATCTGCTGTGGTACTTCGGACAGTGTCGTCGGCAAATTCCCGAAGAGCTACCATGAGCTGTTTGAGAAGAACGGCATCGCGCACATCTGGTACGAGGTGCCGGGCGCGGACCACGACAATACGACGATCCGTTCCGGTCTGTTCAATCTGCTGAACACGGTGGAGTTCACCGCGGAAGAATAACGTTCGAAACACGCAAGTGTTCGATATAGAGGGTTTACCACATTTTCCGAAGGAGGTATTTCGTATGAGCAGTAGCAAAAAGTATGTTGCCGAGTTTATCGGCACCATGGTTCTGGTCATTGTCGGTTGCGGTACCGCAATGACAGTCGGGTGTGACGCGGTGATGGGCGGCGGTTACATTCTGACGGCTCTCGCGTTCGGTCTTGCGATCGTAGCGATGGCGTACAGTGTCGGCAATGTTTCCGGATGTCATATCAACCCCGCGGTTTCTGTCGCGTTCTGGGTAAAGGGTGACCTTGACACGAAGGATCTGCTTGGATACCTTTGTGCACAGGTTCTCGGCGCGCTGGCAGGCGCAGGCATCCTCAAGGGTGTGTTCGCGCTCGGTGATATCAAGGATATGACCGGCGGGCTCGGAAGCAACGGTCTCGCAGGCGTAGGCGGCAGCATTGTCGCAGGCCTGATCGTTGAGTGCATCCTGACCTTCATCTTTATCTTCGCAATTCTCGGCGTCACCTGCAAGAAGGCAAACCACGGTCATGTGGCAGGCCTTGTGATCGGCCTTACGCTCGTGCTTGTTCACATCCTCGGCATCGGTCTGACGGGAACGTCCGTCAACCCGGCGAGAAGCCTCGGCCCCGCGATCATCGCGGCTATCGCAGGCAACACCACGCCGATCGCTGATGTCTGGGTATTCATCGCAGGTCCTCTGGCAGGCTCGCTGCTCGCGTTCGCGGCATACCAGTTCCTGAGTACTCCGGAGGAGGAGAAGAAGGCTGCTCCCGAGGTGACTGAGGAGGCGGAAGCTGCTGAAGAGGAGAAGAAGGAAGAAGAGTAACTGAATTCTTCGCCGGCTCTTCAAAAATCTTTGGATTCAGCACGCTGATGATCAATTTGAGTAATATTCAATCAATTTGCGTAAAAATTATTAATTTTTTCGAAAATACGGCACGGATCACACGATGATCCGTGCTTTTTTTGCCCGAAAACGCGAAAAATCGCGTTTTTTCACGTAAAAACCCCTTATTTACGCGGGTTTTAGCCGCTTTTTTGTTGCAGTGGTTTTCTGATTTTGATATAATTAGTCCGTGTGTGCGCCTGTAAAAAGGCGGCACAAAGCAGAGGAAACAATTGTTTGTGAACCGTTACATTTGCCTAAGAGAGAGGAACGGAGAATCACTATGCGCATAGCAATTGCGGATGACATTATCCAGGATACGGAAAGACTGACCGAGGAGCTTACAGCAGCACTCTCGGAGTTCGGTTATGAGAATGAACGGATCGAATGTTTCGAGAGCGGCGAGGCGTTGCTTAAGAAATTCGAGGCCGGAAGATATGATATCATTTTCCTTGACATTTTCCTCGGAGGGATCAACGGGATCGATACCGCGAAGGAAATCCGGAGGAAAGACAAGGACGTACGTCTCGTGTTCCAGACGACGAGCAATGATTTTGCGGCGCAGAGCTACCAGCTCAATGCGGATTACTATCTGCTGAAACCGTGTACTTCAGAGGATGTACGAAACATGCTTCAGCGGATCAACCTGGACCGGTTCGAGGAGCAACGCATGGTGGAGTTCCCGGACAAGAGCCGCTGCCGCGCGCATGATATCATTTACACGGAGTATTCCAACCATAAGATCACGATCCATCTTGAGGAAAATAAAGAGCATTACGTGTGGATGTCCCACACCGATCTGGAGAAGATCCTCGAGAGCAAGGGTGACTTCTATACCTGCACCAAGGGAATTCTTCTAAATCTGGAGAAGATCGTCAGCTTCACCGATGACAGTGTCAAGGTCTGCAACGGAGATTATGTGCCGGTGAGCCGCGCAAGACGCTCCGATCTGCGGAAGGCACACGCGGATTACGTGTTCCGCATGCTTCACAAGGGAGGGAGAACCGAATGAAGGAATACTCGACATGGGAATTCCTGATCTACAATGTACTGCGAAGTGCTTCCATAATCTTTATGGCCTATCCCTTCATGCGCGACAGCGGGCGGTTCTCACGCAGAGTCACTGCGCACCTGTTCGTTCTCATGGAGGTGCTCTGGGTCGCCATCGCTCATATCGGGCAGATGCCGTTCTTCCGGACCATGGGTTTCGCCATGAAGATCGAGCTGGCGCAGACCGTGATGCTTGTTCTGATATTGTTCATTGCTCTGAAGGAGCGTCCCGGTAAGGTTCTGTTCGTATTTTTCGTTCTTTATACATTAGGAAGTTTTATCTCACTCTTCGCCAAATTCATCGAGATCCAGTGGGACCGCGATATGGCCTGGAACGGTTACCGCTGGACGGCATCCGTGACGATCCTGATCGCCATCGTGATCATACTGATACCCGCGATAGTGTTTATCCATAAGGATTTCCGCGCCGTCATGGGCAAGGAGGGCGATGACAGCCTGTGGAGATACCTCTGGTTTATCCCGTTTGCGTTCTATCTGTTCTGGCTGCAAAGCTTCTACAGCAGTGAGAGTTCCACGCTCGAGTATGCGAGCAAGCCCACCAACATTCTGTTCATCTTTTCCATCGACGTGTCGGTGGTGTTCATTTTCCACATGATCGTGCGTCTTGTCCTGGATCACAACAGCCTCATGAAGGAGAGAGCGGTGAACCACACGCTGGAGATGCAGGTCATGGAGTACGCGAACCTGAGCGCAAGAATTGCCGAGGTCCGCAGATCGAGACACGACCTTCGGCATCACATTGCCGTTTTGGAAACGATCGCGGAAAATATGGACAAGCAGGAGCTTTTGAATTACATCGATGAGTTCCGTGTCGTTCATCGCCTGGATGATCCTCTGGTCTACTGCGAGAACATGACGGCCAACGCGGTCATAGCTTATTTTTCGCAGGTGGCTGCAACACAGGATACAAAGTATACGGCCGAGTTTTCAATGCCGGAGGAGGTCGGGATCAACCGAAACGACATCTCCGTTTTGTTCGGCAATCTTTTGGAAAATGCCATCGAGGCTTCTGTTAAGCTTCCTGTGGAAAAGCGTTTTGTCGAGATCAAAGGCGGAATGATCAACGAGGGTGTCCTTGCCTTCACCGTGGAAAATACATATCTCTCGGAACCGAAGAGAAGA
>CADBLW010000307.1 GCA_902795625.1 uncultured Lachnospiraceae bacterium
AAAGACCTTCTCCATCTCGGAAAATGCAACCGCAATATTGCCGTTTTTCCGCGGGCTTCCGTTGATCATCAAAACCTTGAATTTCTTGTCCATTTCTGCTCCTTTATGCTCCCAGCAGGGTTTCCCCGTGATCGTACAACGCCTCGTTGATGACGCTCAGGTCATATACGTTGTTGTCGATGAAAAACTCCACGATCAAATCGAACCGACTGCTCGGCGAGAGCGCGTAACCGGCCCGGGAGAGCATGTCCCTCGTCTCATCGAGTGTCAGCTGCAGTGCAAGGGCAAATGCCACCGCCGTGGACTTCTTCGGCTGATACGCCTCGTTGCAGCGGATCTTCGAGAACAGCTTGCGGTCGAGTCCTGCGCGCTTATATACCTCAGTGTCGGAAAATCCTTTCTCATCGATCTTCCTAAGCAGACTCTGCTGCCACGTCTCACCGACCTGGGAGACCACATCCGTAAGGGAGCGTTTTTTCGCGGCTTCCTTCATCGAAGGAGCTGCCCCGACGCTCGCCGATGCCGCGCCACCCATCAGTGTGTCTTCAATGCAGGCATCTTCCCTTCGAGCGTTCTTTTTGCGCGAGCCGAACAAGGGTCTTCTCTCACGGTATTCGAGCGTTTCCGCGGAGACCGGGAACGAATGTTTCGCATCCTCGGCGGCTTCCTCATCGAGTACGAACGCATCCTCCGTCCCTTCCGGTTCTTCAGGTTCTTCGGCGTCCGCCGGTTTCGCGGGAACCATCATGGCTGCCGCCATACCCACCTGCTGGCCGGGGGCCGATGCAGCATTCATAAAAAACGGCTGCTCCCCGTCCTTGCGGTTTCCTGTCAGCGCCATGGCGGCCTTCTTCATCGCACGCTCCTGCGCTTCCAAGGAGGCAATCTGAGCGGCTTCCGCACTCACCGGTGCTGCTGCCACGGTGTCCGCCTCGTTACCCGGCCGGAAATTCAGGCGCAGAAACTCTGCCAGGCCGTCCCTCAGGCGCCTGCGCTCGGCTTCATCAATCTTCTTATTTTTCCCGAAAATACTCATATCAATACCCCAGATCTTCGTTGACAAGGATCACGTGGATGCGCCCCTCGTGGCGCGAGTAGCGCGTGATCAGGATCTGACAGCAGATCGTGTCAGGCGATTTGCAATCCATGCAGGAACCGGTGCGCGTGCACGGCGTCGAGAGCCCGAAGCGCTGCGAGTTGATGGGCGCTGCCACATTGCTGGCGCGCTTCATCGCATGGTCCACGTCTTTGCAGATCTTGTTCATTCCGACGATAAATACGACATAACGCGGTCCCTGCGCGATCGCGGAAACACGGTTTGCGTTGCCGTCGATGTTGATGATCACGCCGTCCTCAGTCATCGCGTTGGCGCTGGCGATGAAATAGTCCGCGTCGTACGTCGCAAGCATCGCCTCACGTTTGTTCGGCGTCGCGTCGCGGTCGATGAAATCGTAGCTTCCGTTCCGAAGCGCATCCGTCAGACCGATCTCCTTCGCGCTCATGCAGCCGCCCATGCCGACGCTCGCCCCCTCGGGGATGAGCTCAAGCGCCATCTGCAGCGCCTCCTCACTCGTCTCGGCGTAGTACCCCGTCATGTTGCGGGACTCCAGCCCCTTGATCACCTTCTCCGCCAACAGGCGGTTTCGCTTCCGCGTCATCTCGTTCATGTTGCACCTCCCAAGTAAGTTACTCTAACTCTTCTCGCAATGTATCCATCAGTTGAGGAATATCATCATAGATCCTAACCCCACTCAAAAGCACTTCATACAGCAATTGCTCGTTCCCAATCAACTGTTTGTAATCCAGCAGATCAACACGCTTGTGCAGCGTAGTGCGCAGTACCTCAGCCAACTCATAAAAACGAAGTCCGCTCAATTCCGTCGCAACTACGATATCAACATCGCTGCTCTCGGTCGCGGTACCCTTGGCATACGAGCCGAATAAGACCGCGAACTCGACCGAATACTGATCAAATATTTTCCCGCAGGATTGCCTGATCTCCTCCACCGTAAGAATGCCGTGGTCTTCATCGACAAGACCCGCGCCGAGGATTTCGGACAGGAAGAAGCGGTATTTCGCAGTTCTCTCCTTCTGGGCATCATTCTCGTAGGTAACATACGTCCGCAGCGAAACGCCGATCCGCTTTGCTGCTTCCCTCTGCGTGAGGTTTCTTTGTAAGCGCTGTTTCTTCAGTTCTGTCATAAACCTGCACCTCCCGGTTTGCACCTTTCTCACGCATAGCATATCAAATTTGCACACTCATGTCAATGTAAATGTGCAATTATTGCACATGATTCAACCATCATTTATGCAAATATTGCACATCTGCCATGTGCAAATGTGCAATTAATTCTTATAGAACCTATACTTTCCGTTCATCTTCTCAACGAGCGGCGCAGCGGTTTTCGCGTAACCGTCGTGCTTCGCCAGAAGCCACACGGGCTCGGAAAATGTATGCTCCGCGTACAAAACAATCACACTCCTACCCACGGGATCATAGACAAGGTCGCAGGGCGCTGCGGTCTGCACGGTTACAGGTTTCGCAGCTTCAACATGCTCTGCGGTCTCCGGCGCCTCACCTGTGTACAGCACGATTCCGCAGTCCTCGTAGCGCGACACCTCAAGCTCGTCCTCGCAGAGGATTTCGTCGAGTTTTTCGTCAAATGCGTCCTCAACATAGAAGCACAGATTGTAGCCGCCCAGCAACAGCCGAAGCCTCTGCTTCTCGCGCGTCGTAACGCCCTCTCCGTGCGGGATCGAGTTCAGGTACTCGATCACCTCTTTATAGCCCTTCCGCGCGCTCGGCCATTTGCGCTGCAGCTGGCGAATGCTGAAATATCTCTTGCCGAAGTGAAAACTCACCGTGGTCGTATCGCCGTCGAGGATCCGGATCCGGCTCATCCTGCGCTTGCTCGCGGTGTACAGGTCATACTTGTTCACCAGCTCCGCGACATGCGCAAACGTCTCCTCCGAGACCGGAAACACCGTCTTCTCCTCGCGCTCATAGTGCCATTCCTTGTGCCGCTCCGTAAGCGTCGCGCTGCCGTCCTTCTCGCGCCGCAGCTCCGTGCTCTGATACCCGCCGGTCATACCGCCGCCGGTGGATACCATGCAGGACTCAAACTCATCCGCACGGAATTTATGTCCCAATAATTTAGTGATCAACATCGCTGATTCTCTCCCTCCGTAGTACTCGGAAAATAACCCCTCTCAATACGCTCTCATCCCGCTCGACACGCTCCCGCTCCGCTCAAACCGCGCATCACTGCACCTTTGCCCGCACCGCTCTCAGCACACACGCGATGCCCCAGATCGCAAGCATGATGCCCGCGAAGATCACAAGGCCAACAGGCAGTCCCCAGTTCAGGAAGCCGTAGAAATCGTTGGTGTGCGGCCACTTGCCGATACCGTTGATCATGCAGTTGCCGAGATAGAACGCGCCGTACACCGCGACCGGGATCATCGTGAGAAACGTCCACCAAAAAGGGATCGGCACGATCACGGCCCGTGAATCATACTTGCTCTTTTCATCCCCCACGTCCTCCAACCTGCGACCACGGTCGGGTTGCGCCGTGTCGCCGGGGCAGAGCACAAACTCCGCCATCGCCGTGAGGGGCAGGACCAGGTGGAAGAAGAAATTGGCGCCGCGGTACATTTTCAGAAGACCGTACAACGGCCCGAGGAACCCGATGATCACGAGGAACGTCAGCCCGACCGCCG
>CADBLW010000308.1 GCA_902795625.1 uncultured Lachnospiraceae bacterium
CTGGTTGTCGGCACCGGCGATCTTTCGGAGCTTGCGCTCGGGTGGTGCACCTACAACGGCGACCACATGTCGATGTACGCGGTCAACGCGTCGGTCCCGAAGACGCTGGTCCGCTACATATGCCGCTCGTACGCGGCCATCTGCGATAATCCGGAGCTTCGGGACACGCTGCTTTCCGTCTGCGATACTCCGATCACACCGGAGCTGACGCCGAGTGCGGACGGGGCATTTGCCCAGAAGACAGAGGAGAAGATCGGTTCCTACGACATCAACGATTTCTTCCTGTATTACACCCTGCGCTTCGGCTTTGCGCCGGAGAAGACGATGGCATTTGCCATGCGTGCCTATCCGGAACTGACGCCGGACGAGATTAAAAAAGCGTCTCGCAACTTCTTCCGGAGGTTCTTCACACAGCAGTTCAAACGAAGCTGCATGCCTGACGGTCCGAAGGTCGGTTCGGTGTCCCTCTCGCCGCGCGGCGACTGGCGCATGCCGAGCGATGCTTCCGCAGCAATGTGGCTGGAGAACTCGAAGGCGGATTGATGTGCCGGACATAAGCAAGTTAACTGATATGAGTCGGTTGTTGGCCCTGATTTAACTCTTATCCCCGTATCACACGCCCCGGCGGTTAGTGTGGTACGGGGATGTTTTTTATGGTATAATCAACGGAAAGGTTCACACCGGCAGCGGGAATTGGAAAAACTTGATTTTCCGATGTCCGGGGGCGGCTGGGGAAACGAGTGTTATAGTGGAGCTATGAGGAGATAAGTATCATGGAACCTGCTCGGGAGAAAACAAAAACCACATTTGATAAGATCAGGCATGTGCATGAGGACGGTTCGGAATACTGGATCAGCAGTGAGCTTGCGGAGGTCCTGAAGGATGACGGACTTGTACAGTACATGGCAGGGGAACTCTGTGCACGGCAGCAGGAAGACGCCGGGACAGAGAATAGAAACGTTACACCGATCGAACGGATGAAAGAGGACGGCACGAAGGAGCAGGATTATGCTCTCACACGGAAAGCATGCAGCATGATCGTCGAGGAACTTCCGTTGCGAGCGGAAGTCTGGGATGCGAGGCAGTATTTTACGCCGAAGAAGAGGCCGGTGGGAAAGGCGTGGAAAAACCTGCGCGCCGCAATCATCATTTTCCCCGTAATATATAGTATTCTTGTCATTCTACTGCTGTCTCATGAAATCCGGAAAAGAGAGGATAAGAACGCGAGAAACGATCAGCTGCGGGCGGAAGCGGCAAGTGCCGGCTATACGAAGATCGCGAATGATTGTCGCCTGAAATCGCGGGAAATGACCGTTGACGGTACCGTATATATCGTTTTTATGCAGGGCCATGCGATGCGGACAGAACAGCCGGGCTATGCCTTCCCGGCCGATTCGACTTACAAGATCGACAGTGAGTTGGCGGAGAAAAGAGTCTACGAAATCTACGGAAGGGAACTCGGGGAGCTGACGGAAGCCATCATCCTTGTTGAGCCGTATTGTCTGGTGCGGGCTGAGTCGGATCTGAGTATGTTTCTCTATATGATTCTTTATTTGTCGACGGCCCTCTTTTTGGGTATTATCGTGGAATCAATCCTCATCGTCGCCTATCGCAGAACCTATCAGAATTCGTTTGCGATTGACGGTTAAGCTGAGACCTGTCAGATTTCTGATGACAGATAAAGCGGGCCTGTGGTACAATCATTTTAAGTGATTTTCCGAAAAATGCGGAAATAACTGATGAAACGGGAGAATGACAACAGCGATGAAAAATCCATTGGTCAAAACTCTGAAGGCAGCGAACTTCATGGCCGGAAAGGCAGGGACGGAAGCGGAGATCAAGCGCCATCGAAAGCTTGCCGAGTGGGCAGGCCGCCTTGCGACGCCCAAAGGCGAAACGGAGCGGCGGAGGTTCCGCCTCGGGAAGATCCGATGCGAGGAGGTCCGGCCTTTCTTTGCGCACAATCCCGAGTATGTGATCCTTTACTGCCACGGCGGCGGTTACGTCAGCGGCGGGCTTGACTACGCAGGCAATCTTTCGGTTAAACTTGCCATGGCGACAGGCTTTACGGTTTATTCGTTCGCGTACCGGCTGGCGCCGGAGCATCCGTACCCGGCGGCAGAGGAGGATGTGAATGCCGTGTGGGAGTATCTCACGGAAAATGTCGCGGATGCGGCCCACGTGCTCTTAGCCGGAGATTCGGCGGGGGGCAACATGGCGCTTTGCCTTACGCAGCGGCTGCTCGCGGAAGGAAAGCCGGTGCCGCGGGAACTCTTGCTGTTCAGCCCCTGGACCGACATGACCGGAACGGCAGAATCCTATGAAACCAATCAGGATATCGATCCGATTCTCTCGAAGGAGTTTGTGTTGAATTCCGCCAGGGCGTACATGGGAGACGGGGATCCGGAGGACGCGGCGTTCAGCCCGCTGTTCGGGAGTTTTGAGAATTTTCCGCCGGTCTATATCATGGCCGGAAGAAACGGAATTCTATTAGATGACAGTGTCAGGCTCAAGGAGCGGATCGATCAGGCCGGAGGGACGGCGGAGCTTGACATCGAGGAGAAAGGATGGCATGTGTACCAGCAGATGCCCGGCTCCATGGCCCGCGAGGCGATGAAGCGGCTGGCAGCGCATGTGACGCATACAATCTATGGGAAGTGCTAATTGGTACAAGATTGACAACGTGGCCAAGGTTTTTCTGGCCACAGTCGGAAAGCGGGATACCCGGTCGTTTCGCCTCAGCTGCACGCTGACGGAGGACGTTGATCCGGAACTTCTGCAGCAGGCGGTGAACTCGGCGATCGAAGACCGTCCGCAGGTGCAGGTGAGGATCCGAAGAGGGTTCTTCTGGCATTACATGGAGGATACTGACCTTATGCCGGTGGTAAAGGAGGAGGACGATCGGATCTGCCCCCTTCTTTATGTTCCCTCAAAGACCATGCTGCACTACCAGGTGACCTACTTCGGAAAGAGGATCAACCTGGACATCTCGCATGTTCTGGCAGACGGAACAGGCGCAATGGAATTTCTGAATATCATTGTGCTGGATTATCTCAGGAGAAAATACCCGGGCGAATTCGCGGACGTGACTGTCCACTCCGGGGCCTCCGAGGGAGACCTGAGACAGGACAGTTTCCGACAGTTCTTCGGAGGCAAAAATCTCCCGCATGTGTCAGCGCGCACGAAGGCGTATCACCCGGGCGGACTGAAGCTTCCCTACCAGCAGCTGCAGTTTTTCGAGATCCATATGCCGACCTCGCAGATCCTTCCGAGAGCGAAGGAGCTGAATGTTTCTCTGACAAGCTACCTGGGGGCTCTGTGGATGCTTGCGATCCGCGACGAGATGCCGCCCCGGAAGCGCCAGCTCCCGGTGACGATATCACTGCCGGTGAATCTGCGGAATTATTTTCCGTCGAAGACTACACGGAATTTCTTCAACAGCGTGAACGTGACACATGTCTTTGACAGCGAGATTACGCTGGAAGAGCTGGCCGCGGAATTTGACGCGTCCCTCAAGAGTCAGTTGACCGAGGAAAATGTGAAAAAACAGATGGACACCTTCGAGACCATGGAGTATGTGGCTCCGGTCCGGGTGGTGCCGTTGTTCATCAAGCAGTGGGTGGTGCGGCATTTTACGAAGAAAGCGAACCGAAAGGTGACGATGACCTTTTCGAATATGGGGGTGCAGAAGCCTCCGAAGCCGCTTGGGGAGCGGATTGAGAATTACAGCGGCTTCTGCAGTACCAACACCATCTTTTCCACCATGTTCGGCTATGAAGACCGGCTGACTCTCGGGGTTTCCTCGGCTTATATGAACACCGGTGTCGTGAAGAACTTCGTACGGTTTCTCTCCTCGTCCGGAGTGGATATCACCGTATGTGCGACGGAGGTGATCAAATGAGACGATGCCCTTATTGTAAGGTCGGGATCGTGGGAGATCTCGTAAAATGCCCGCTGTGCCAGAGCAAGCTGACGGGAACCGGCGAGGACCCCTGCTATCCGAAGTTTGAGGCGCAGAAGAAGCGGTCAATCATTTATAAAATTCAGCTGTTTCTCGCCTGGATGCTGCTGATCGTCGGGATCGGACTTGATTTCATGGTCGGGCTGCGGCTGCCGGGCTATCCGAAGCTGCACTGGAGCCTGCTGTTGGCTTTGTGGCTCATGGTGGTTGAGTTCGGGATCATGCGGCAGTTTAAGCCGGGAACCGGGTCGGCAGGCAAGGTGACCATGCTGGTGCTGCTCACGATCGCGGGCTGGTGCGTCACCGCCTACTTCTTCGGGTTCATGAAGATTACGGTCGATCTGGTAATCCCGAGCGCGCTGGCGGCCATGATCACGGCCCATTTCGTGCTCGCGATGATCGACAGGAACGGCAACACGATGGCCCACCTCCTCGCGGGGCTCCTTCTGGCGGTCGTGTCCGGTGTCATCTGCTATTTTACGAAGACGAAAATGCCTCTTGCGTGGGCAGTCTGCCTGATGGTCAGCGTCGTTCTCTTCGCGGGAGCCGTCATTTTCCGCGGAAGAGCCGTGGCAGCAGAGCTGCGAAGACGTTTCCACATATAGAACTTGGGAGGAGAGAAGGTATATGGACATCAACGGACCGATTGCCCTGGAGGAAAATACAAAACTGGTCGCGTTGGGATTTGACAGGGATCCGTTGTTCGGGAGTATCAATACACCGAACGGGCGGGTTGACTTCATTCAGGTCATTGCGCTGACAATGGACGAGATGGATTCGATGATGCTGTGGGAGGGCTCTAAATTCCTCTCGCTGTATCGCCGC
>CADBLW010000309.1 GCA_902795625.1 uncultured Lachnospiraceae bacterium
AGCGACTCGTCCTGAAGCACATTTCTGATCTTGCAGAGCATGATATCGGCGTCGTTCTTTGTGATGATATCGGTAACCTTCAGTTCAAAGACAACGGGCGATTTCTCGAGCACCGGAACATCCAGCACCGCGCCCTTTCCGATGGCAAGATCGATCTTCATCTTGTCGGGGTTGCTCCCGCTCACGCATCCGAGATGGTCCGCCGCAGGCAGAAGCTCCTCGGTAACAAGGTTCGCGGAAAATACCCTGCTCCGCTTGATATTATCCTTTGTGAGCTTGCTGCCGCCGATGCAGCACATCACTCCGAGCTCTTCATTCCAGATGTAACTGAACCAGCAAAAAAGCCCGAAATCCGGATTGCCCTGTTCATCATAGGTGCCGTACAAGAACAACGTCTGCGGACAATAATCGTTGTTCGGCTGTAAACTGATCTTCCCCATACTCTTTCTCCTTTTCCTGTATTTACAATGTACTACTATTGTAGAATAAATATCCTTTCACAAACTTTTCTTTCGTCTCCTCGAAAAAGTAAGCCCCGAAATAATATTTGCTGAGTTCTTCGTTCGTCATTGTCATTCTTCTCCGATCAATTGATGCGTTCTTTCCTGTACGAAGTCCCTCGAACCACACCGAAGGAACCTCCAAACGGTTACTTGTAATTATACCATACGAAAGACCTTCCTGTCACTTGAAAACCGCTGTGAAAATACCGCTTTTCTCTCGATGGATTTTCCGAAAGAATCCTACCACACAACTATAGGATATTTCATTGAAACGCACCGGCGCACATGCTACGCTTTTATCGTGTCAAAACTTATCATCCCGCTAAGGAGTTATCGCAAAATGAAGATCGTCGTCATCAACAGAATGCTGAAGTCAAAACACAAGGATAAGATCACGGACATCGCCTGCCGCATCGGCGCCGAGGTTTGTTTCACGGAGTCGGAAAATGACCTCCCCGCCGGGTTTGAGGCCCCTGACATCGTATACGGCTTCGGGGTGAACATCGCTCGGACACAGCAGAGCCTTCAGTGGCTGTGCGTGCCGTCCGCCGGCGTGGATTATCTGATGAAGCCGGACACATTTGCCAACGAAGCATGCCTGCTCTCAAACTCCTCCGGCGCCTACGGCGTGACCATCGCCGAGCACATGATCGCGGTGTCGCTTGTCATGATGCGTAGGCTCACCGAAGTGTTTGAGGAAACCTCGCACGGCGTGTGGGGCTCTCCCCGCGCACAGCGGTCCCTCAAGGACTGCCGGATTACCGTTCTCGGCACAGGTGACATCGGAACCTGTTTTGCAAAGCGCGCAAAAGCTTTCGAGCCCGCGCTCATCGTCGGCGTCAACCGAAGCGGCGTGTGCGACGATCCGTCGTATGACCGCATTGTGAGCGTCGACGCGCTCGATGAGATCCTGCCGGAGACCGACCTTCTCGCCATGAGCCTGCCGGACACTCCGCAGACCCGCGGCATTCTCACCCGCGATCGGATTGCCTCGCTCACTCAGGGCGCTTTCATCGTAAACGTCGGTCGCGGCTCCGCGATCGACGAGGACGCTCTCGCCGACAGTCTGGACGCCGGTCACCTGGGCGGCGCAGCCCTCGATGTGTTCCGCACCGAGCCTTTGCCGCAGAATAACCGCCTTTGGAAGACAAAAGGACTGCTGATCACGCCGCACATCGCGGGAAATCTTACGCTCGAGCATACTCTCGACACCAACGTATCGATGTTCTGCGAGGATCTGATCAACTTCGCGGAGGGGCGGCCGCTTCATTATGCGGTTGACCGCAGCAGAGGGTACTAGACCGTCAGCAGAGACGACAGAACCGACACAATAAAGCGTGATCCGGCAGTTTTCAAGGCTGCCGGACCACGCTTTTTCAGTGACACAATCAAAGAAACAACTTGCATCCGTTACGTAATAATACGTATTTCTATTGACGTACGTATTATTACGTGTTACAATTACATCAACAAAGTACAAAGGACCTACGTGTATGCCTCTCACTCCGCTGGAAATGATAAAACTGCTAAAGCGAAATGGTTTCATTGAAGCCGGTCAAAACGGCTCTCACAAGAAACTGACTAACCCTCTCACGAAGAAAACAGTGATTGTTCCTATCCATTCAAGAGAATTAAAGAAAGGTCTGGAGCAGGCAATTCTCAAAGAGGCAGGATTGAAATAATACACAGAACACAAACTCGTTCAGTACTCTCAAACAAACGAAAGGCATGGTATTACTATGGACAAACTCTTTTACCCGGCTATTTTCCACACGGCGGAGGAAGGCGGTTTCTGGATCACCTTCCCGGATCTCCCGGAGTGCATGACACAGGGAGATGACATGAAACAGGCTTATGAAATGGCTGTTGATGCTCTCGGTCTTGCCATCACAAGCAGAAAAAAAGCCAACGAGGATATTCCTCCGGCATCGCAGCCGTGCGACCTGATTGTTGAACATGGTGAAACGTGTATAGTGATAGAGTTTGACATGCGGTCATACCAGCGTCGCACGAACTCAAGAGCTGTGAAAAAGACACTCAGCATTCCCGAATGGCTCAACGAAGAAGCCATGGAAAAGGGAGTGAATTTTTCGCAGGTGCTCCAGGAAGCGCTGATCCAAAAGCTGAATGCCATGTGACATTTTTAGTTGTCAGCTCCATGCTGACAAAATCATTTTCCGATTCAAAATCCCGTGCCTGTTGACACGGGATTTTTATGTTAATCTCCGAACCCGAACGCCGTCAGGTACACCATGGTGAAGAAGCACAGGATGCCGAACCAGATGCCGAAGCAGATCGGCGGAGTGAAGAATGCCGCAAGAACGGTTTTGACCGTTTCCTTTGTGACCAGCGGCTCGCCCTTTTCCTTGTATCGCTTCCGCTTGCCCTCCGGCGTGATAATGTAGATCCACGGCCGCTCGTACAGCTGTACGATGCCGAATTTTACGAGGTAGACCGGAACCGTCGGCACCGTGATACAGAACCACACCGCGGAGCCGCCGAGAGTCAGTCTGTGAAAATCAAACCCGTTGATGAGCAGCGCAAGGATCACCGGGAGGAACATTACCCCTAACGCCAGCGCGATCATCCGTCCCACGCGGTACGGCGTTGTGAACCGCAGCACCACCGGCGTCTTCTTTCCTTCGATGGTTTCGTAAAATGTAGGCGCCACAACCTTCCGCTCCAGGATGGAATCGTCCTGGACAAGTCTTCCGTTCTCGCGGTGAAAGCTCTGTTCCCCGGAGGTAAAGATCTCCCTGCCTCCGTTGACAAAGAAGGGATTCTTCACGGTGTCACTGTACAGGCAGAGCATGATGACCAGCATCACGATCGCGAACATTCCGGTGATGTACAATCCTCCGCCGACACCGAATCCGCCGGCGTACAGCGCCCCGAAAAGGCCGCCGCTCACGATCACTGTCGCAAGGATCGCCTTCAGCCACCAGGGCAGAAAATAGTAATGCGACTCCTTCTCCGCGCGGACACTCACCTTGCCGGTCTGCCCGTTCACGGCGGCAACCGTATTGCCGCTGCTGATGTAATACACCGGAAGGAGCACAGGCAGTCTCATCGCCGAAGAGACATCCGCATCCACGTCGATCGCCTTGGTCTCCAGCACCTTGCGAACGGATGGCTTGTAGGTCGCCTCCACCTCTCTTCGCACGCGCGATTCCAGCTCCTTGTCAGCAACGTCCGAGGTCTTGACGCGGTGTCCCGCCACATACGCAAAATCGAACTCCGTCAGCCCCTGCAGATCAAACGGCTCCATGCCGTCAAGAAGCAGGTTGTCCAACTGCGCTGAACGGTTTACAAACTCATTGAACAGATATCCCTCGCAGGAATACTTCTTTCCTCCGTCCATTCGCTCCGCGGTCATATGCACCGGTCCGCGGACCAGCTCATACGGGAGATAAAAGCCTTTCAGTTCGGAAAGCAGCGGCTCCAGATGCTTCGCCTCCCGCTTTCCCTTGTTGTCCCTGCACCACTCGGCAAGCCGCTCCGTCGCCTCTTGCTGCGTGATCCGGAACGGGATCACGCTCTCGGGCATTCCCTTGGAGTGGATGTACTCCTTTCTCGTCATGCTTCGGCCGCAGAAAGCGCAGTTCGAGAGGGCCTCATTTTCCTCGAAGATGACCTTGGCTCCGCAGCCTTCACAGGACGCGCTGAACAGGCGGAACTGCTTCACCGAAGTCTGCAGGTGTTCGCCCCGCATTTTACGAAAGCCCAGCTTCTGCTCCTGCGCCTCACTGATCTCAACCTTCGAGCCGCAGTGCTGGCACTGATACTTCTGGTAGTAAATGTCAAACACAGCGGGTGCTCCGCATTTCGGACAA
This sequence comes from uncultured Lachnospiraceae bacterium, assembly GCA_902795625.1. Classification (GTDB taxonomy): domain Bacteria; phylum Bacillota; class Clostridia; order Lachnospirales; family Lachnospiraceae; genus ISDg. The sequence continues at coordinate 4,337 of CADBLW010000309.1, forward strand.
TGGATATCAGCGATCATCTCCTCACCTCCCAATCTCAACAACCTTGACTACTTCATTTCTTCTTGAACCCCGAATCCGAGATGGGCTCTCCTTCCGACAGAAGATGCGCCACCTCTCCGATCGCGCGGACACGGAACCATGCGGTGCCGGGATCTCTCTCCTCGGACTCGATGACCGTCAGTCCGGTCGGCGCGCAGTAAAATCCATGCCACAGAAGGGGCGCCGAAATCCCCGTCAGATGCGCTACCACAGTGAGCGTTGCGATCATATGGCAGAAGATCACGACCGTCTTCTCACAGGGTCCCTCCGGTCCCCACTCCGTGCGGAATACATGCCCGTCCCTGCGGTATCCGTAGCTCTCCAAAAACGCGTCAAATCCCTCCGTGATCACCCGGTAGCCGTCCCTGCAGGAGTCATTGTCGTAGTAGTGCGAGCTCTGCCATGTGTCAGCGGAGAAGAGTGTCGCATCCTTCGTCCAGTCATCGGGATAGAAATCCCACGCATGTCTGACTCTTCCCAGTCGTTCATTGTACGTGCGTCCCGTATACTCCTCGATCCAGGGAAGTACCGTCGCCTCCTTCTCAAGAGGCGCCAGGCAGGTGTTGCAGGTCTCCATCGCGCGGCCAAGCGGAGAGACATAGTAGTCAGAGACCTCCGGGTCGATGCGGCGGATCCATTTTGCGAGGCATTCCGCCTCTCTCTTACCTTTCTCTGTCAGCGAATCCGTGCTGTAATCCGGCTCGCCGTGTCGGATCATGATAATCTTCATTTCTTTCCCTCTCGAATGTGCTTATTGTTTTTGATCGTGTGCCTACTGCTCCTCCGCCCCGCAGGCAGCCCTGAGATAGCGGATGTAATTGGACGTCATTGCCGACGGCCGGATCGCCGTCGGAAGGATGTACCCGATCTCCATATAATCGTCCACGTCCAGTGGCTTCGCAATGATGTTCGGACCGTTCAACTCCTCGCTGATCACACCGCTGCAGACCGTGTAGCCGTTGAGACCCACAAGCATGTTAAACAGGGTCGCACGGTCACACACAACGATCTCCCTGTCGCAATCCAGCGTGCTCAAAAGCTCCTCCGAAAAATAAAACGAATTGTGGCTTCCCTGTTCGTACGAAAGCCTCGGATAGGGCTTCAGATCCTCGATCGTGATCATCCGCTTCGACGCCAGCGGGCTCTCCCTGCCGATAAATACATGGGGCTTCGCCGTGAACAGCGGCGTGAACGAAAGCCCGTTGTCCCGTATCGTCTTGCGGATCACCGTCTCGTTAAAGCGGTTCAGATACAATATTCCGACCTCGCTCCGGAGCTTCGCGACATCCTCGATGATGTCGTACGTCTGCGTCTCCCTCATATGAAACTCATAGCGTTCACCGCCGAACTCGCGGAGCAGCCGCACAAACGCCTCCACCGCGAACGAGTAATGCTGCGCCGAGACGCAGAAGCGCTGTTTGCCGACGGGCGCGCCGGCGTACCGTTCCGCGATCAGGTCGGCCTGCTCGATCACCTGGCGGGCGTACCCGAGGAACTCCTCCCCCTCCGGCGTCAGCTCGATCCCCTTGTTGGAGCGTCGGAAAATAGTGATCCCGAATTCATTTTCGAGATCGCGGATCGATGACGTAAGGCTGGGCTGCGCCAGAAACAGGCGCTTGGCCGCCTCCGTGATGTTGCCGGTCTCCGCGACGGTCACAACGTATTGTAATTGCTTCAGCGTCATGGCTGCTCCCCCATTTCACAAATACTGTTCCCATTATAACATACCATTCGTATTATTACATGCTTCCCTTGCATTTTCCGCTCAAATACGATAAAATATTATACAACCGTTTTCATTCGGATGCGGAAAAACGGCAGGCGGGGTGTCATATGTCTAATGATTTTGGGATTAAGAAAGCCTTGCTTCTCGGGATCGGTGTCGGTGTACTGCTTCCCATTGTGATGTTCATTGCGCTCCGGATCGGCAGCGCCAAGGAAAGAAAATACCTGAAGGACGGCGTGCTCACCGAATGCACGGTACAGACCGTTCTCACGGTCAACCACCGGCAGCAGGTGACAGTAGTCTACCAGGATTCCGCCGGAAAGTCCGTAAAGGCCAACGCCGTGTTGAACAAGTCCGTGTACGCCGGCGAAAAGGTTATGGCCTACGTGCTTGAGTCCGACCCGACGGAAGTCTACTATCCGGCCGGTTCCTTCTGGAAATGGATGTGCTATATCATCGTCGGTCTTTTTGCCGTAGGCGCGTGGATACCTCTGATCGTAGTGATCCGGCAGCAACGTTTTGAGAAGATGGCCGAGCAGTTCAAGGAGATGAGCCGTCTGAACAAAATGAACCAGAACAAAAGCAACGATGACCGGAAGGGATTTTTCGACGACAATCTTCCGTACTGAGCGATCTGCAGTTCAGCTCAACATCGCAAAATACAAAATCGGGAAGCCACACGGCTTCCCGATTTTTTGCACTGTTCTCATTACCGCCGAAGCACCGCAGCTCTCTTTACGGCCGAAGCGCCGATACCATAGAGTGGACGAACTCTCCGACCTTCGCCGGTGCCTCCGTGCCGTACTCCGCGATGATCCTCACGATCGCGGATCCTACGATGGCTCCGTCCGAGACGTCCGCGCATTTGGCCGCCTGCTCGGGCTTCGAGATGCCGAAGCCGACGGCGCAGGGGATATCCGTGTTCGCGCGCACCTCCCTCACGATCGACGCAAGGTCCGTCTGTATCTCAGTTCTCGCGCCGGTCACGCCCAGGCTCGACACGATATAGAGGAAACCCTCCGCCTCCTTCGCGATCATCGCGATACGGCCGGCCGATGTCGGCGCGATCAGTGAGATCAGCTTTACGCCGTATTTGCGGCAGGCCGGCAGAAACTCCTCGCGCTCCTCAAAAGGAATGTCCGGAAGGATCAGACCGTCAATTCCGATCTCACTGCAGGTTTTCAGGAAACGTTCCGTGCCGTAGGAAAATACCACATTGGCGTACGTCATGAACACCATCGGGATCGTCACGTCCTTGCGCAGTTCACGCACAAGATCAAATATCTTATCGGTAGTTACACCGCCCTGAAGCGCGCGCACGTTGGCCTCCTGGATCACCGGGCCCTCCGCCGTCGGATCGGAGAAGGGAATGCCAAGCTCCACCAGATCCGCGCCGTTTCGGACAGCCTCGCGCACGGCCTTCGCCGTGGTCGCAAGATCCGGATCCCCGCAGGTGATGAACGGAATGAATGCCTTGCCGTGATCAAACGCTTTCGCGATCCGGTTGCTGCCGTTTTCCTTCGTCTCGCAGGCTGCATTTTCCGATGTATTGACCGAAATGCTTTCGCATGTATTACTCATGGATGTCCTCCCCTCTGTATCTGGCGATCGCCGCACAGTCCTTGTCGCCGCGACCGGAGATCGTCACAACAATGCACTTGTCGCTGCCCATCGTCGGAGCGAGCTTCATGGCATACGCCACGGCGTGCGCAGACTCGATTGCCGGGATGATGCCCTCGGTTCTCGCGAGGTACTCGAACGCCTCCACCGCCTCCTCATCCGTGATGGCCACGTATTCGGCACGGCCGATGTCGTGAAGATACGCGTGCTCGGGGCCTACGCCGGGATAATCCAGTCCTGCCGAGATG
>CADBLW010000310.1 GCA_902795625.1 uncultured Lachnospiraceae bacterium
CATCTCCTTGGGGAGACCGCACTGATACATTTTAAGCTCAGGGCCTACGACGATAACGGAACGACCGGAATAGTCGACACGCTTACCGATAAAGGTCTGACGGAAACGTCCCTGCGCACCCTCCAACAGCTCGGACAGCGACTTGAGCGCACGGTTGCCGGGGCCGGTTACCGGGCGTCCGCGACGGCCGTTGTCGTTGAGAGCATCTACCGCTTCCTGAAGCATACGCTTCTCGTTGCGGATGATGATCTCCGGCGCGCCGAGGCTGATCAGTCTCTGCAGACGGTTGTTTCTGTTGATGATACGGCGATACAGGTCGTTGAGGTCGGACGTAGCGAAACGGCCGCCGTCGAGCTGTACCATAGGACGGAGATCCGGCGGGATAACCGGGATGCACTTGAGGATCATCCACTCCGGACGGTTGCCGGACTCGCGGAACGCATCCACAACCTCAAGGCGCTTCAGCGGCTTTACGCGCTTCTGGCCTGTGCAGTGGGAAAGCTCCTCCTCCAGCTCGGCGGAAAGCGCATCAAGGTCGATCTCCTCAAGGAGCTTGCGGATCGCCTCAGCACCCATCTGTGCCGTGAAGCTGTCCTCGCCGTACTCTTCGATATAACGGTTGTACTCTGCCTCTGTCAGGATATCCTTCTTCTTCAGCGGCGTGTTTCCGCCGTCAAGAACGACATAGCAGGTAAAATAAAGCACTTTTTCAAGGTTCTTGGGCGTCATGTCAAGAAGCAGACCCATACGGCTGGGAATGCCCTTGAAATACCAGATGTGCGAAACCGGAGCTGCGAGCTCAATGTAGCCCATACGCTCACGGCGCACCTTGGCGTCCGTAACCTCAACACCGCAGCGGTCGCAGACGAAGTTTTTCGCGCGAACCTTCTGCTTCTTGTATTTGCCGCAATGGCACTCGAACTTCTTCGTGGGTCCGAAGATCTTCTCGCAGAACAGACCGCCGGTCTCCGGCTTCAGAGTTCTGTAGTTGATGGTCTCCGGCTTCTTTACCTCGTAGTCGGTGACTTCGCCGGGTCTTCCGGCACGGGCCCACTCACGGATCTTATCGTCGGAAGCCAGTCCGATACGGATGGCATCATAAGTAATCTCTTTTACTTCCTCGTTGATCTTGTCCATAGCCTGTAAGCTACTCCTTCCCTTAATTCAATTCGAAAGATTCAAGTATCAGCGTTTCAATACTCATCGGGAAACGCTGTTAATTCAGCGTTTCTCAGTTCTCGTCGTCATCGGTAAACGGTTCCAGTTCAAATCCGTCATCCTCAAACTCGTCCTCGCCGAAGCCGTCATCATCCAGCTCGACAGCGTCGCCGTAGAGGTCGCCGGTGGTCTCGTCAGGAGTGATCTCCTGGAAACCTGCGATCGACATCTCGTTGGCACCCGGATAGTAGGTATCCGTATCGTTGTACAGATCCGAGAAATCCTCATCGTCGCCGCTGGTGAACTTCTCCGTCATCTGGATCTCGTTGCCGTTCTCATCGAGGACGGTGACATCCAGTGCCAGAGCCTGAAGTTCCTTAAGCAATACCTTGAAGGACTCCGGAATACCGGGCTCGGAAATGTTCTCGCCCTTCGTGATGGCCTTGTAGGTACGGTCACGGCCTTCGACATCGTCGGACTTCACCGTCAGGATCTCCTGAAGGATGTGAGCCGCGCCGTATGCCTCGAGAGCCCAAACCTCCATCTCACCGAAACGCTGGCCACCGAACTGTGCTTTACCGCCGAGAGGCTGCTGCGTTACGAGCGAGTAAGGACCGGTCGAACGAGCGTGGATCTTATCGTCTACCAGGTGGTGCAGCTTCAGGTAGTGCATGAAGCCTACCGTGACTTCGCTGTCGAACGGCTCACCGGTACGACCGTCGCGGAGCTGTACCTTTCCGTCGGGCTTGATCGGAACGCCCGCCCACTCCTTGCGGTGATCCTGATTCTTGATCAGGAAATCCATCACCTCGGGATTGAGAATGTCTTTGTATTTCTTCTTGAAATCTTCCAGATCGGTGTTGACATAGTCATTTGCGAGCTGGAACATTTCCGTAATATCATTTTCGCTTGCTCCGTCGAACACAGGGGTCGAAACCTTGAAGCCGAGCACCTGGGATGCAAGCGAGAGGTGCGTCTCCATGATCTGACCGATGTTCATACGGCTCGGCACGCCGAGCGGGTTCAGCACGATATCAAGCGGACGTCCGTTCGGAAGGAACGGCATATCCTCCACGGGAAGGACGCGGGAAACGACACCCTTGTTACCGTGGCGGCCGGCCATCTTGTCACCGACCTGAATTTTACGCTTCTGAGCGATGTAAACGCGAACCTTCTGGTTGACGCCCGGGTTCAGCTCGTCGCCGTTCTCACGGGTGAATACCTTGACATTCACGATAACACCGAACTCACCGTGCGGTACCTTGAGGGACGTGTCACGGACTTCCTTCGCCTTCTCACCGAAGATCGCGCGAAGAAGTCTCTCCTCGGCCGTCAGCTCGGTCTCGCCCTTCGGCGTAACCTTACCGACGAGGATATCGCCGTCGCGGACCTCCGCACCGATGCGGATGATACCGCGCTCATCGAGGTTCTTCAGAGCATCGTCGCCGACGCCGGGGATATCACGGGTGATCTCCTCCGGTCCGAGTTTCGTGTCACGTGCCTCGGACTCGTACTCCTCGATATGAACGGAGGTGTATACATCATCACGTACGAGGCGCTCCGAAAGCAAAACGGCATCCTCGTAGTTGTAACCTTCCCAGGTCATGAAACCGATCAGCGGGTTCTTGCCGAGAGCAAGCTCACCGCCGGAAGTGGACGGACCATCCGCGATTACCTGGCCCGCGACAACCGACTCACCCTTCTTTACGATCGGGCGCTGGTTGATGCTGGTACCCTGATTGCTTCTCGCGAACTTCTGAAGCTTGTACTCCTCGCGCTCACCGTCCGTTGTGCGGATGATGATGCGGCTCGCCTCCGCGCGCTCCACGACACCGTCGCTCTTCGCGACAACGCAGACGCCGGAGTCCACGGCAGCCTTGAGGGCCATGCTCGTATCGACAACGGGCTCCTCGGTGAAGAGAAGCGGCACGGCCTGACGCTGCATGTTCGAACCCATCAGGGCACGGTTTGCATCGTCATGCTGCAGGAACGGGATCATGGCAGTAGCCACGGAAAATACCATCTTCGGGGAAACGTCCATGAGGTCGATGGAACGGCGGTCGAACTGCGCGATCTCGGTACGGTAACGTCCGGATACCTTGCTGTTCACGAAGCGGTTGTTCTCATCGAGAGGCTCGTTCGCCTGTGCTACATGGTACTTATCCTCCTCGTCCGCGGTCAGGTAAACGACCTCGTCGAGGACGATCGGGTTGTTCGGGTCGGTCTTGTCGAGCTTGCGGTAAGGCGCCTCAACAAAGCCGTATTCGTTGATTCTCGCATAGGATGCAAGAGAGTTGATCAGACCGATGTTCGGACCTTCGGGGGTCTCGATCGGGCACATACGACCGTAGTGGGTGTAGTGGACGTCTCGAACCTGGAAACCTGCACGGTCACGGGACAGACCGCCGGGACCGAGTGCGGAGAGACGACGCTTGTGCGTCAGCTCGCCGAGCGGGTTGTGCTGATCCATGAACTGGGACAGCTGGGAGCTTCCGAAGAACTCCTTCACCGCTGCGGTGACCGGTTTGATATTGATCAGGGACTGAGG
>CADBLW010000311.1 GCA_902795625.1 uncultured Lachnospiraceae bacterium
ACGGAGGAGAAGGGATTTGAACCCTTGCGCCGGTGTTACCGACCTACTGGTGTTCGAAGCCAGACCCTTCAGCCACTTGGGTACTCCTCCAAAAGCAACGATTGGATTATACTATACCCGTTTCAATTTGACAAGGGGTAACTTTGGAAAATGTATTGAGAAGGAAACCTACCGATGGCAAACACTGACCAGAGCAAGATCAGAAATTTCTGCATTATCGCACACATCGACCACGGCAAGTCAACCCTTGCGGACCGGATCATTGAGAAGACCGGTCTGCTTACTTTGCGTGAGATGCAGGAACAGGTGCTTGACAATATGGACCTTGAGCGGGAGAGAGGCATCACGATCAAGGCACAGACGATCCGTACCGTATACAAGGCAAAAGACGGAGAGGAATACATTTTCAACCTGATCGACACTCCCGGCCACGTGGACTTCAACTATGAAGTTTCGCGTTCCCTGGCTGCCTGCGAAGGCGCAATCCTTGTAGTGGATGCGGCGCAGGGCATTGAGGCACAGACACTCGCGAACGTGTATCTCGCGCTTGATCACAACCTCGAGATCATGCCTGTCATCAACAAGATCGATCTTCCGAGCGCAGAGCCGGAGCGTGTGATCCATGAGATTGAGGACGTGATCGGACTCGAAGCCGAGGACGCGCCTTTGATCTCCGCAAAGATGGGCATCAATATCGAGGAAGTCCTCGAGCAGATTACGACAAAGATCCCCGCGCCGAAGGGTGACCCGAACGGTCCTCTGCAGGCACTCATCTTTGATTCCGTGTATGATTCCTACAAGGGCGTCATCATTTTCTGTAGGATCAAAGAGGGCACGATCCGAAAGGATATGCGGATCCGTATGATGGCTACCGGAGCAGAGGCGGATATCGTTGAGATCGGTACCTTAGGTCCCGGAAAATTCATCCCCTGCGACGAGCTTTCCGCCGGCATGGTCGGTTACATCACCGCCAGCCTTAAGAATGTCAAGGAAACGCGTGTCGGTGATACCGTTACCGACGCAAACCGTCCCGCTGAGCAGGCTCTGCCGGGTTACAAGAAGGTTAACCCGATGGTGTACTGCGGAATGTATCCCGCGGACGGCGCCAAATATCCCGACCTTCGCGATGCACTTGAGAAGCTTCAGCTCAACGACGCGTCACTGCAGTTCGAGCCGGAGACATCAATCGCACTCGGGTTCGGTTTCCGCTGCGGTTTCCTCGGACTTCTTCACCTTGAGATCATTCAGGAACGACTGGAGCGTGAATATAATCTCGACCTCGTGACAACGGCGCCGAGTGTTATCTATAAAGTATATAAGACGGACGGCACGGTTCTCGATATCAGCAACCCTGCCAACCTTCCGGACCCTTCGGAGATCGACCATATGGAGGAGCCCTTCGTGAAGGCGGAGATCATGGTCACGACGGAATTTGTCGGTTCCATTATGAAGCTCTGTCAGGACCGCCGCGGTGTCTATCTCGGAATGGAATACCTCGAGCAGACACGCGCGCTCCTCAAGTACGAGCTTCCGCTCAACGAGATCATTTATGACTTCTTTGACGCGCTCAAGTCCAGGTCGAAGGGATACGCTTCCTTTGACTACGAGTTCAAGGAGTATGTTCCCTCCAAGCTTGCGAAGCTCGACATTCTGGTCAACCACGAGGAAGTCGACGCGCTCTCATTTATCGTACACGAGGCAACCGCATATGACCGCGGACGCCGCATGTGCGAGAAACTGAAGGAGGAGATACCGAGACAGCTCTTCGAGATTCCGATCCAGGCTGCCGTAGGAAGCAAGATCATCGCCCGTGAGACCGTGCGCGCAATGCGCAAGGATGTGCTTGCCAAGTGCTACGGCGGTGATATCACCCGTAAGAAGAAGCTTCTCGAGAAGCAGAAGGAAGGAAAGAAGCGCATGCGTCAGGTCGGCAACGTAGAGATACCGCAGTCGGCATTCATGAGCGTGCTGAAGCTTGACGAGGATGATTGACGAAAAACGCTGCGTATGCCGCTCGTAAAGAGGCGCGCAGCGTTACTCTTATCTGAAGGCTTACCTGTTCCCGCATAAAGGACATAAGAATAAGTAAAGGTATAACGATGGAACTTTATATTCACATTCCGTTTTGCGCGAGAAAATGCAGCTACTGCGACTTCCTTTCCTTCGCGGGTAAGGAATCCTGTATGGAAAAATACGGAGAAGCCCTGCTTCGTGACATCCGCAGCCACGGTGGATTTCTCCTGAAGGACACGTCGGTATCTTCGATCTACATCGGCGGAGGAACTCCCTCGTTGATGCCGGAAGGATTTTACGAACGCCTTCTTGAGGAGATCAAAGTAAGCTTTGCGCTGCAGAAGGATGTCGAAATCTCCATTGAGTGCAATCCCGGAACTGTCAATCCCGATAAACTGAAAGAATACCGCATTGCCGGCATCAACCGGATCAGCTTCGGAACGCAGTCGGCCGATGACAGAGAGCTTCAGCTTTTGGGCAGGATCCACACCTGGAAGGATTGCGTACAGTCCGTGCGCATGGCAAGAGAGGCCGGATTTGACAACATCAACATCGATCTTATGATGAACCTGCCGGGACAGACGAAAGATACGTTTGCCCGCACGCTCGCGGAAGCGATATCGCTTGCCCCGGAACACATTTCGGCATACAGCCTGATCCTCGAGGAGGGGACTGCATTTTACGAACAATATGCCGGACATCCCGAGCTGCTTCCTGACGACGCGCAGGCCGCCGAAACCTACGAAACGGCCGTGCGGATACTCGCAGAAGCGGGATACGGACAGTATGAGATCTCAAACTTTGCCAAACCGGGGCGGGAGTGCCGTCACAACATCGGATACTGGCGAAGGGAAGAGTATCTCGGCATCGGCATCGGTGCTGCAAGCCTGTTGGAGGAGTGCCGATACCGCGTAGAGACAGACCTTCAGGGGTATCTGGGCGCGCTTACCTACGAGCCCGCGGAACATCTCTCGGAGCATGACATCCGTGACGAGGCTGTCATGCTCGGCCTTCGGATGAATGAAGGCATCAGTGTCTCAGAACTGAACGAACGGTTCGGCAGTGCATATGCTCAGTGCTTTACCGGGAAAATGAAAAACTATGTCAGTCAGGGACTTGCCTTCAGCCGGAACGGACGGTACGGACTGACTGTACGGGGAATGCTTGTGAGCAATTCGATCATTGTGGATCTTATGGAGTAGGAACGTCGGATTACGAGGCGTTCCTATTTTATTGCACACTGAATGAAAGCGGTTCCGCCATCTCAAAAAATGACAGAAGGCAGTTCTCCATCCTCGTTCTACACGGTTCGAATAAATCTTGAAAAGTTCTTATAAAGGTATTGACAAAAGAGCATACTCGTTGTATTCTTAGGTAGGATGTTAGCACTCATATTGTTTGAGTGCTAATAATATGCAGAAAGGCGGGAACCAACGTGGAATTGGACGAACGAAAACTGACAATTCTGCGGGCCATCATTCAGAACTATCTGGAAACGGGTGAACCGGTGGGTTCCCGTACGATTTCCAAGTATACGGATCTGAACTTAAGCTCCGCAACCATCCGCAATGAGATGTCCGATCTCGAGGAGATGGGATACATCGTACAGCCGCACACGTCGGCAGGACGAATTCCCACCGACAAGGGATATCGTCTTTATGTCGATATGCTGATGCAGGATAAGCAGGCTGAGATGGACAACTTAAAGCTTGAACTGAACGCGAAATCCGAGAAGCTGGACAGCATCTTAAAGGAAGCTGCCAAGGTCATCGCCGTGAACACGAATTACGCCTCGATGATCACGGCGCCGCGGTACAGAAAGCACCGCATCAAGTTCCTGCAGCTGACTCAGGTTGATCCCGAGAGCCTTCTCACGGTCATCATTCTTGACGGAAATATCGTTAAGAACAATCTGGTCCATGTGGAGGAGGAGCTCACACAGGAGACGCTTCTCAAGCTGAACCTGATGCTTAACACATTCCTTCAGGGACTTGATCTTCAGGAGATCAACGCAAGCGTCATCCAGAAGATCAGAAACGAATCCGGCGGGTATTCCTCACTGATCTCCGAGATCCTCGACGTGATCGCGACGAGCATGGAGAGCGAGGAGATCGAAGCATATACAAGCGGCTCGACCAACATTTTCAAATATCCCGAGCTCAATGATTCGGAGAAGGCAAGCGGTCTTCTCAATGCCCTTGAGGAAAAGAAGGAGCTCACGGAACTGATGTATCAGGAAGGTGACTCCGATCGCGGTATCCAGGTCTACATCGGCGACGAATCACCGATCGAGGCGACGAAGGAATGTTCTGTCGTGACCGCCACATACCATATTGAGGAAGGCGTCTACGGAAAGATCGGTATCATCGGACCGAGGCGTATGGACTATGAGAAGGTTGTGGTTACGCTCAAGCGGCTGATGTCGGAGCTCGACCAGATTTTCAAGAAAGATAAGCAGTAAGTTCGGAGGCAATCATGGCAAAAGATGACAAGCGTAAACAGAATACCGGAAAGAACGATGCTTCCGGTGAGACAGTCAATCTGTTTTGCGAGGAGGAACTGAGCACGGAGGAGGAAGCGACAGACGCTGCCGCAACCCCGGAGGCGGATCTGACAGAAGCTGCGGATGATACAACCGCAACCGAAGAAACCGCGGAAACCGGGGAGAACAAAGACGGCGATCCCGAAGCTGCATCCGAAGAGAGCGAAGCGGCTGAGAATTCCGAAGCGGAAGCATCAGACGATACCAAGAAGAAAAAGGAAGCCAAGAAGGACAAGCGCGATGAGAAGATCGCGGAGTTGAATGACAAGGTGCTTCGTCAGCAGGCGGAGTTCATCAACTTCCGAAACCGCACCGAGAAGGAAAAGGCACAGATGTTTGAGGTCGGCGCCAAGAGCGCGTTCGAGAAGATCCTTCCGGTGATCGACAACTTCGAGCGCGGACTCGCGACACTCTCCGAGGAGGAGAAGGCGCAGCCCTTCGCAAGCGGTATCGACAAGACATACAAGCAGCTCTTAACCGCATTGGCGGAAGCGGGAGTGACACCGATCGAGGCGGTCGGACAGCCGTTTGATCCCGAGCTTCACAACGCGGTGATGCACGTCGAGGATGATACAGTAGGGGAAAATGTAGTCGTAGAAGAGTTCCAGAAGGGCTATAAATACCGTGACAGCGTGCTTCGGCACAGCATGGTCAAGGTTGCGAACTGACATTTTCCGAAGTAAGTACGCGAACATTGGCGCACAGCGCCGTTCGAAATAAAGGAAATTTGTCCGGAAACGGACTTTTCTGCACGCGGGGAAGCGTTGCCTGCCGTGTGCAAGCCATACAGCAACGCAGAAAGAGGCATAATTATGGGAAAGATTATCGGTATTGACCTGGGTACTACCAACAGTTGTGTGGCTGTAATGGAAGGTGGCCAGCCCACCGTCATCGCCAACACGGAAGGTTCGAGAACCACGCCTTCGGTTGTTGCATTTACCAAGACCGGTGAGCGTATCGTAGGCGAGCCTGCAAAGCGTCAGGCCGTAACGAACTCGGACAAGACAATCTCGTCGATCAAGAGACACATGGGAACGGATTTCCGTGTGACGATCGATGACAAGAAGTATACGCCGCAGGAGATTTCCGCAATGATCCTTCAGAAGCTGAAGGCGGACGCGGAGGCTTACTTGGGCGAGAAGGTGACCGAGGCCGTCATCACGGTTCCGGCTTACTTCAACGACGCACAGCGCCAGGCAACCAAGGATGCCGGCAAGATCGCCGGACTGGATGTCAAGCGTATCATCAACGAGCCCACGGCTGCTGCCCTGGCCTATGGTCTGGACAATGAGAAAGAGCAGAAGATCATGGTGTACGACCTTGGCGGCGGTACCTTCGATGTCTCCATCATCGAGATCGGCGACGGCGTTATCGAAGTTCTTGCAACCAACGGCAAC
>CADBLW010000312.1 GCA_902795625.1 uncultured Lachnospiraceae bacterium
GTGTACGTGCGCTCGGTAATCCCGTCGCGGACTGCGTCCGCGTTCGTACAAATGACCGCCACTCACCGGAAACTGCGTTTCCGTGAGGTGCCGATCATTCGTACGCCGCCCTCCGGCGGCGGGATTACTCTCGCTTAGCGCGCAAAAAAAGAAGCCTCTTTCGAAGCTTCTTAAATCGGCAGCACTATAAGCCGGGTTCTGTCTTAGGTGATCATCTATCTTGACTGCGCGTCACCGCGCAGCTCCTCCGCGACCTTTCGACCGCGGAACGCAACCTACCCGAGAGCACGACGGGCCGCCGTATCGCTCTCTGCATGGTCTTGCTATGAGTGGGGTTTACACAGCCCTTCGCGTTACCGTGAAGGCGGTAGTCTCTTACACTGCCATTCCACCCTTACCTCCGAAGAGGCGGTTTATTTTCTGTTGCACTTTCCTTAGAGTTACCTCCACCGGACGTTATCCGGCACCCTGCCCTGTATAGCCCGGACTTTCCTCGCCGCAAGCGGCGCGATCACCCGTGCTGCCGATTGTGGATTGTACCACATTTTCCGACGCGTGGCAAGTTATTCCGACGTATCGTCAAAGCCTTCATTCCGACGCATCGTCAATGTCTTCTGTCTCATCTTCATCGGAAAATGTATCACTGTCGATGGGTGTCCCGAAAAAGAGATGTCCCAACAGCATGATCCCGATCAGATAAAACGCAAAACCGATCAATACAAGAAGTGTCAGATATCCGACGATCAACATCACCACAGCGAGAAGGTTTTTCCCGAGGTCGACCGCAAGAGTCCGTTCGCCGCCGGCTCTGACCTGTTTGATGACAAAAAGAATAATATCCAGGACTAAAATCCCGAGAGTTACCCAGAAAAAGACGCGGTATATCTCACGAAAAAAATCGTTCCAAATGCTTTGAAAATATTTGCCGTAAAACTCTTCCGTGAAATTCCCGACGCCCCTGAAAAAATCCCGGACACGATCCCCATCGGGCACTGCCATATCTCCTATGATAACATGCAGATTCATAGCATTTCTCCTTCGTCTTCACCCGAACTCCCAACCGTCTGCATTTCCATTTTATATATTGTCAGTCCGAGCCACAAAAACAATGCGGAAGCCGCAGTCGCCGCGATCAATACCGGTCTTGCGGAAAATACGTCCCGATACCCGAACAATACCGGCAGCGCGCCTCCGACCAGAGCAAATGTCGTAGCGCCGAAGGCAGCTCCCTTACGGTTCGGGAACAGGTTGGCCAGTGCGGTCAGCGTGATCGGCATCGTCATATTGAAAAGGACAAGGGCAAGAAGTCCGCAGACCATGGAATCGTAAGCAAAGAAAAACAGAACCGCGGATGCTCCGAGGGATGTCACGGAGGTGCGAAGCCACCCGAAACGGTCACCGACAATGCCGCCGATGGCTTTGCCGAGAACAACCGCGCTGACGGAGATCAGACCGATCCCGAAAGAATTGTTCCACGGAAAATTCATTGCGAGCCCTAATCCGCCGCGGACACAGATTGTAAGAAGCAGACACCCCACTACGACAAATGCACCCGTAGAAACCCTCTCCGGATGGAACCAAAGAGTACATGGTGCGTTGATAATCTTATAATCCCGTTTCGCCTTCCGATATACCCATACAAGGAGTCCCGCGGATGCGATCAATGCGATCACCATCATCCCTCTTGTCAGGGACAGGTACTCCGCCTTTGTACCGAGATAGAGACCCATGGCACCGGTTGCCACGTAAACCCCGGGAAGGGACGCCTTTCCCTCGGAAATGTTCAAAACATCGATCCCGCCGCCGACATGGAACAAGGCATTACCGAGTCCTGCCACGACACACGCGGCAATTCCCGTGCCCTGTATTCCGAAGGCAAGGGCGATCAGAATGCACCCGATGGCGGAAACAAGCGCGTTTTTATTCCATCGGTCGGCAATCGCACCAAACGGCAGCTGCAGCGCGAACGCGACGATGTCATAAACAACGATACCGATCGCCGCCTGCACCGGCGTCAGCCCCGCTTTGACAGCAACAGTGCTGAACAGCACCGCGCACGACATATCCACTACGGCGTGCATAAGGCTGTACGAACCGACAATCACTACTTTGCAGCGAGCGTTCCACATAGAGGCAAATTCTCCTCTTACATCGTACATTTTTCGATCATTTATCCTGTGCTACACCGTTCATCGGCGTTTCGGATCCTCAGGAGTGTCGAACTCCAGGTTGAGATCATTCCTGCGTCTGTGCGACCGCTCAGACTCTTCCTCACTCATTTTCTGAAGTTCCTGTGCCAAACTATCGTATTCCGACTTGTAAACGCACTCTCTTTCCGACTCCCTTGCCAGTCTATGTCCCCGGATGATCGCCAGAATGTGAAACACAAAGCCAAGGAACCCTATGGAACAGACAAACCCCAAAACGATCAGCAGAATAATGGTCGTATTCTCTCTTCTGGCGTTTACCTTTACAACCGGATCATCGGGATGCTCTTTGTTGTATTTCCGGTATCGCGTCCAGCAGAAAAGCCCGTACCCGAGTGCAATCACGCCCGTGATGATGGAAATCGTTAGGCACGTATAAAACCAATAGACCAATCCGGCCAAAAAAGCTACCCCATATCCCATATCGGCAAAACACAACCGCGTCATGACTGTTCCTTTCTCCATACGGTAAGCGACGCGTTCCGTCCATCATAACAGACTGAGCGCAAGACCCGCCCCGTAGGACACCGCATTCAGGACCATAGACAAAAGGAACGGATTCATCCGCTCCTTCTGCAGTTTTCTTTTGTAATACATTCCCTCGAGGATTACCACGACTACTTCCAGACCAAGTTGAATAAAGAAGATTGCTTTGACATCCACCCTCATCCGGTTTAACAGAAACAGGATCGTCACAAGAACGGGATTGGTCAGAATGTTGATCAGGATCACCTTCTCAATATCGTCCCATCCCCGGACCCCGAGTGCCAACGCCAGCGTAACCTCAATCAGCAGGGTGCCTATCAGGCAGAAGGAAATCGTCGCCGCATACTCGAAAAACCATTGACTTTGAATCCAGCCGGTCAAATCAAGAATCCCCACAGTGCACATCCTCCCTGCGGTTTTCCAAAATATCTGCGCAGGCTCCGGTTACACCCGGAACACGCTGCCTCCGATGAACTCCCGAAGGATCGCGTTGTGCGGCACGCTCTCCGACGGCATCGCAAGGATATATGACAGCATCTTGAGAAGGCGGTTGGCCTCCAGATACTCCGGCGAATCCTCCGGAACGCCGTACAGAAGCGGCTCAATGTAGGTCTTCAGGACGGCAAGCTCGTAGACCGCCGCCGAGTTATACATCACATCCGCGGATTCCTGGTACGGGAAAATGTTCTTCTCCTCGCCGCGGCGCACCGAATACCACATCGCGATGGTTTCCGTCGCAGACGTTCCTCTCGCCCTCGCGTCGCGCACGATGCGCCGGATCAGGCGCACATCCGTCGTCGGAATGCGGTTGTGACGGTCGATGTTGATCTCCGTCAGCGCGCTGATGTAGATACGGAATTTGCTCTCCGCCGGAAGGGAGTACGAAAGGCGGTCGTTCAGTCCGTGAATACCCTCGATGACAAGGATGTCCTCCGGTCCGAGCTGCATGAAATTGCCCTTGTACTCGGGCTTGCCGGTCTTGAAATTAAACTCCGGCATCTCAACTCTCTCACCGTTCAGAAGCTGCGTCATCTGCTTGTTGAACAGCTCGATGTCAAGAGCCTCGAGGCATTCGAAGTCATAGTTACCATACTCGTCGCGCGGGCAGAACTCGCGGTCGCGGTAATAGTTGTCCAGTCCGATCGGATGCGGCTTGAAACCGTGAGTACGAAGCTGGATCGACAACCGATGGGAAAATGAAGTCTTGCCCGACGAGGACGGTCCCGCGATCATGACAAACTTCTTTCCGCCCGAAGAGCGGATCATCTCGGCAATCTCCGACACACGCTTCTCCAGCAGCGACTCCTGCACGAGGATCAGATCCTCCGCACCACCGCTCGCGATACAGTCATTGAGGTCACCCACAAGCTCGATTCCCACCGCGCTTCCCCAGGTGTTGGACTTCTGAAGTGTCCGGAAGAATTTGTCCGAGCTCTTCGCCGGCGGCACCGTCGTGCCGTCCGCAGTGTCCGGCATCAGCACCATGAGGCCGTCCTCATACGGAACGATATCCCACAGTTTCAGCACACCTGTCGAAGCCGGCATGTAACCGTAGAAATAGTCGGTATAGCCGCTCA
>CADBLW010000313.1 GCA_902795625.1 uncultured Lachnospiraceae bacterium
CATTTTCCGAGGACGGAACCATGGTCGCGTCCATTGCGGCCGGAAAGGCAGGAACGAAGAAAGCTGCTCCGAAAGCCGAAGCATACGAGGACGATGCGGAAGCATACGACGGCGACGACGAGGCGGAGGAGCTCGAAGAGGTAAGGCCCGCGAAGAAAGCGAAAAAGGCCGCTGCCAAAGCGCGCAGACGCCGGGACTATGAGGAGTACGACGAGGAGTACCCTTACGGCGAGGATGATTCCGACGGGGAATATTACAGCGACAAGTATGACGCTGACGGCGATGACGAGGAGTACTACGCTGAAGGTGACGATGAGGAGCTGAGCGAAGACGGCGAGGAAGACGAGGACGGAGAGGAAAAGGCCGCTCCTTCGTTCCTGCGCATGGTTGCCGGAGACGCGATCTTCCTTGTGGCGGTGTTCGCATTTTTCCTTGTACTGCTGTACATTTTCCCGCCGTACATCGTGGACGGGCCATCCATGCAGAAGACGCTGGTGGACAAGGCCTTCGGGTTCGGATACCGTTACGCGACGCCTGAGCGAGGCGATATCGTGATCGTCAACACCGGTGACCGCGCGAAGGGCACCAACGGCGAGTCGTTTATCAAGCGCGTGATCGCTGTGCCGGGTGATACGATCCAGTGCATCTACGAACAATATGATCATGATGTCACGCTCTCCGACGGTACGGTCGTGAAGGCGGGCGGCAACGTCTACCGGGTGTACTTAAACGGCGAGATGCTGTACGAGCCCTATGCCTGGTTCGGCGACATCAATACCGCGCGGGAGATCAAGGAGCCGCTCACACTCGGCGAGGACGAGTACTTCGTGATGGGTGACAACCGGTTCAATTCGAACGACAGCCGCGCGTTCGGGCCTGTGAGCCGCGCGGACATCAAATGCACGATGATGGTGTTCCTCATCGGAAAGCATGATCCGGAGTGAGTTTGTGTATAACCGGAGTGAGTTTGTCGCTTTACATTCCCTGCGGCCTCTGCTATAATGTGTGAGGTATTCCGGCAGGAAACCGCATGAGCAAAACGGCGGTGCATTTTCCGAGGAAGGGCGTGAGCGTCCGCGCGGAAACGGCAGTGCTTTTGCGATATAAAGTACAAGAAAGGAAGATACAGTTATGGCATTAGTCACAACAAAAGAAATGTTTGCCAAGGCTTACGACGGCGGTTACGCAATCGGTGCCTTCAATGTAAACAACATGGAGATCGTTCAGGGTATCACCGAGGCAGCCGGCGAGCTGAACAGCCCGGTTATCCTTCAGGTTTCCAAGGGCGCACGCGCGTATGCGAACCACACCTATCTCGTAAAGCTTGTTGAGGCAGCGGTTATCGAGAATCCTCAGATCCCGATCGCTCTTCACCTTGATCACGGCGATACGTTCGAGCTCTGCAAGTCCTGCATCGACGGCGGCTTCACCTCCGTCATGATCGACGCTTCCTCGAAGTCCTTCGAGGACAACATCGCTCTCACGAAGCAGGTTGTTGAGTACGCTCACGACCACGGTGTAGTGGTTGAGGCTGAGCTTGGTACTCTTGCAGGTATCGAGGATGAGGTTGTTGTAGAGTCCGGTAAGGAAAGCTACACCCGTCCCGAGGAAGTTGAGGAGTTCGTCGGCAGAACCGGCTGCGACTCTCTCGCAATTGCCATCGGTACATCCCACGGCGCTTATAAGTTCACGGCTGCTCAGTGCACCCGCAACGAGGAAGGCATTCTTGTTCCGCCGCCGCTTCGTTTCGACGTACTTGAGGAGTGCATCAAGAGACTTCCGGGCTTCCCGATCGTTCTTCACGGATCGTCTTCCGTTCCTCAGGAATTTGTCAAGATGGTCAACGAGTACGGCGGCAACATGCCCGATGCCGTAGGTATTCCGGAAGCGCAGCTTCGCCATGCCGCAGAGCTTGCCGTCTGCAAGATCAACATCGACTCCGATATCCGTCTTGCCATGACCGCCAACATCCGTAAGTATTTTGCGGAGCATCCGGATCACTTCGATCCTCGCCAGTACCTGAAGCCCGCTCGTCAGGCTGTTAAGGACATGGTTGCTCACAAGATTAAGTATGTTCTCGGTTCGGACAACAAGATCTGATCGGAGAATCGTACCGTGAGAAAGGACGTCGGGTTCGTCCGCGGTTGATGCGCAGGGCAGTCCCGTAACGTTCCGAAGAGATCATCCGGCCCCCGACGATGCGCCGCAATGCGTGTCATCGGGGGCTTTTTGGAAAATGAAAACCGGGGAGTATGACTATGAGACGAAGGTTTCCGGCATTGCTTCTTGTGCTGCTTGCCTGCACCGTGCTTTTGGCGGGGTGCGGCGAGGACAAGATGACGCCGCAGGGTGAGAACAAGAAAGGCCTTATGTACTACGAGGCCGGCGACTACAACAAGGCGGCGGAGTATTTTACGCGTGCGATCGAGCTTGATGACACCGACATGGAGGTGCGCAACAACTACGGCATGACGCTGCTGCAGCTGAAGCAGTACGACGAGGCGCTTGCGCAGTTTGAGATCGTCATCACCAACAGCGCGAACACCTCGAAGGATTTCGAGCGGCTGAACAAGTTCGCCATCCGCGGCAAGGGGCTGGTGTACATCCAGAAGCAGAGCTACACGGACGCTCTGACTTGCTTCAACAACGCCCTCGACATCAAGACCGAGAGCGGCTGGGACATCGATATCCTGCACTACAAGGCCAACACCCTCGAGTGCATGGGATACCGGACATCGGCGATCGACATTTACACGGAAATACTCAGTAAGAGCAAGGACAATGTCAAGGCATATCTGAGCCGCGCGAATTTGTATCGGCTGGAGGAGAAGTACGAGGAGGCGGTGGCGGACTACGAGAAGGCGCTGCAGCTCTCCGACGGCAGCTACCAGTCCTACATCGGGCTGTACACCTGCTACGTATCGATGGGGCAGGAGGACAAGGCGACGGAGCTTCTCGACAAGGCGTCGCGTCTGCCGGTGAAGACGAACGAGGACAAATACTATCTGGGACAGGTGCATTTTTACCAGAATAACTATAAATCCGCGAAGATCGAGATGGAGTACGCGTACGACATGGGCTATACCGAGGCGGACTATTTCCTCGGCGAGATCGCTCTCGCGGACAAGGAATACGAGGATGCGGTGATGCACTACGAGCGGTATCGCGCGAACAGCGCGGTGGAATCGCCCACGGTGTGCAATCAGGAGGCCGTCTGCTACCTGGCGCTGTTTGAGTTTGAGAAGGCGCAGCGCATGCTCGACATCGGTCTCGGGGTTCCCGGTTCGCCGGCCCGGAGACAGCTCCTGCGCAACCAGGTTGCGCTCTACGAGGAGCAGAATGAACTGATGAAGGCGTATACGACGCTGCAGGAGTACATCGTGAGTTACCCCGAGGACATCGAGGCAACCAACGAGTACAAGTTTTTGAAGAAGCGGCTCGGGCTGTCGCAGTAGCATTGTGACGGCAGCATACCGGCTCCGGGAGTGTCCGGGGAAGGAACGGCAGCG
>CADBLW010000314.1 GCA_902795625.1 uncultured Lachnospiraceae bacterium
GGCGTTCATCACGCCCTCCGTCCGCAGTGCGAACAGCTTAAGCTCCGCGTAGTGGGTCGTCGCCACCGTGCGGATATCGTAGCGGTGGAGATGTGTAAGAATCGCCGTGGCAAGAGCCGCGCCCTCGGTGGGGTCCGTGCCTGCGCCGAGCTCATCGAAGAGAACCAGCGAATCCTCGTCCGCCTCCTCCAGAATATGCACCGTGTTGGTCATGTGCGAGGAAAATGTACTCAAGGACTGCTCAATGCTCTGCTCGTCGCCGATATCGGCGTACACCTCGCGGAAAATCCCCATCTCCGTGCCGGATTTCGCCGGCACCGGCAGTCCCGCCTGCGCCATCATCGTGAACAGTCCAACCGTCTTCAGCGTGACCGTCTTGCCGCCTGTGTTCGGGCCGGTGATGACGATCATCGACGGATCCGCGCCGAGGGCGATATCGATGGGCACGACCTTTTTGTCCGGGATCAGCGGGTGCCGTCCCTGGATGATGCGGATCGTGCGGTTGTCCGTGAACACCGGACGATTGCCTCGGATCGAGCGCCCGAACATCGCTCTCGCGAAGATCAGGTCCAGCTCCGCGAGACACTGGCCGTTGTACTTGAGCTCCGGCACCTTCGGCGCCACAAGCTCGGACAGCGCGGCAAGCACCTTCTGGATCTCCTCCTGCTCCTGGATCGCAAGCTCCCTCAGTTCATTGTTCAGTTTTACAACCTCCATCGGCTCGATGAAGGATGTCGACCCCGTCGCCGACTGATCGTGGATCATGCCGGCAACCTGGTTTTTATACTCGCTCTTGTACGGCAGACAGTACCGCCCGTCCCTCTGGGTGATCAGCGCGTCCTGCAGCAGTCCCTGCTGTGACGCCTGCGCCAGTATGGACGCCATGCGCTCATGGATCTTATCGTTGGCGGCCTTTATTTTCCGACGCACACTCCGAAGCCCCGAGCTCGCGTCGTCCGCGATCTCCTCCTCCGAGAGGATGCACCGATTGATCTCCCTGCACAGTTCGGGCAGCGTCTCCAGCAGGTCAAACCGCTCCGTGAGCGTATCCTGCGGCGCGTCCTCCCCGCGCGTTCCCGTCGTTCCGTACTGTTTCACCCGCTGCGTCGCGTTCAGTATGGCTCCGATCCGCAGCAACTCCGGCGCCGTCAGGCACCCTCCGTGCTCGAGCCGCACGAGGCTCTCGCCGATGTCGCCGATCCCGCCGAAGGATAAACTGCCTTTCTTATCGATCCGCTTCGTCGCGTCCTCGGCCTGCATTTGCAGCAGATCCGCCTCCTCGAGCGTCGTCACCGGCATCAGCTCGCCGGCTCTGATCCGGCCCAGTGTCGAGCCGGCATAATGTATCAGCATTTCGCGTATCTTATCAAACTCCAGTACGCGAATCGCTCTGTCGTTCATGACAAAAACCCCCGTTTCAATAATTCCTTTTCCGGGTTACTCTTCAAATCCGATGATCTCAACTCCGCGATCCGTGATCAGCTTATTGACCTCATGGTAATCGCTATAACGACCGCCCTCATTCAGTACGATCGATCCGCCGTTATAAATATCCGTCTCTACCGTAAAGCGTTCCGGAGTACCCCAGCTGTCGGCTGTTCCGTGCTCCGGCTTATTTTTCAACGCCGGAGACAACCCCGTAACGCCGGTAACATCCAGTTTGGTAAGGCGATTCCCGCTGCAGTCGAGGTTCACCAGTTTTTCGAGTCCCGCAATCTTCAGTTCCGTAAACTTATTGAACGCACAATCCGCAATGTACAGTTCCTTGTTCTTGGTAAGGTCCAGCGATGTCAGATACGTGCTGTTCAGCTTCAGATAATGGAGATGCTCAAGATGCGATATATCCAATGACGTGAGCGGATTGCCGTACATCACTATGGATTCCAGATTCGGTGTCCCGCTCAGATCAATGCTCTCCAAGCCTGTATAAAGGATGGCAAAGCCTTTCAGTTCCGGATTGTTCCCCAGGATCACCTTTGTGAGCGATGTGGAGCCGTCAATGGAAAAGCTTCTCATGTTCTTCAGGCAGCTTATGTCCAGCTCACTTCCCTGAAATCCGCTGATCGCCATCTCGGTAAGCTTCGGGTTCTTGCTGAGATCGATCGACTCGACATACAGGGTTGTAGCCAGATATGTCAGTTTCGGGAAGAGGCTGTAATCCACCGGAAAATTCAGTGAGACAAGATTCAGTTCCTCGAGGAAAATAAACTTCTCAAGGCCGGTAACGTCGGTAATTTTCCCATCTCTGACATCCGCGGAGCGGAACTCTTTGATCCTCCGCAATTCAACTTCCACGAGCTTTCCGTCACCGTCAAAATCATATTCCTTGCGCACATACTCCCGAAGAACCGGATCCGGGAAGGAAGCGTCGATATCGACAGCCTCGATCGTCGCTTCCGGTGTCGGCGTTGCAGGCACTTCCGTAGGTGTCGCTTCCGGTGTCGGTGTAGCAGGCACTTCGGTCGGCGTTGCTTCCGGTGTCGGTGTTGCAGGCACTTCCGTCGGCGTCGCTTCCGGTGTCGGTGTTGCAGGCACTTCGGTCGGCGTAGCTTCCGCCGTCGGTGTTGCTTCCGCCGTAGGCGTAACCGGTATCACATTTTCCGTCGGCAAAGCTTCTGCCGTAGGCGTCGCCGGCACTTCTGTGGGCGTGGTGTTGTTTTCCTTGTTAGACGCACATGCGCAAAGAGCTGCTGCCATGATCAGGCACAACAGAAGCGCTGCACAAAGTCGTACTCGTGAATACTTTCTCATAGTGTAATCCTCCCTTACTGTGTGTTTATTTGCTCCAGGTCAGACGATGGAGCTCCCCCTTCATTTTCATGCCTTCGAAATCGAGTTGCCGAAGTGCTTCGTAGGCCACGATCGCCACGGCGTTGCTGAGGTTCAGTGAACGCGTCTCGCCGATCATCGGGATCCGCACGCATGTGTCCTCGTGCTCCCGCAGGATCTCCTCGGGAATTCCTGCGCTCTCACGGCCGAACATGATGTAGCAGCCCGGCTCGTAGCTTACCTGTGTGTAGGCAAGATGGCCCTTCGTGGTCGCATAGTAGATCTTCGCGCCTGGATTTCTCGCCAAAAAATCCTCGTAATCCTCGTACACCGTCACATCGAGGTTCGGCCAGTAGTCGAGCCCCGCGCGCTTCAACTGCTTCTCATCGAGCGAAAACCCGAGAGGCTTGATCAGATGCAGCCGCATCCCCGTCGCCACGCAGGTACGCCC
>CADBLW010000315.1 GCA_902795625.1 uncultured Lachnospiraceae bacterium
GCCACGGAACCGGCCTCCTTCGACTTGGAATAGTGCTCGTCGTAGCCCATGAAAATGATGTAGTCAACGAACTCGCTCTGTTCATCCAGGCGGTAGTACGCGTTCAACTGGTTCGGATAATAGTTGTCCGTGGAGATCGTGAGACCTTTCTCCTTGCAGGCGAGATACAGCTCGCGAAGGAACTGCAGGAAATGAGGTGCCGACTCCTTCGTGATGTACTCAAAGTCAATATTGATGCCGTCAGCGCCGACACGCGTCACTTCGCTGACAAGATTGTTGATCAGCCTCTCGCGGGACTCCGTGTGCGAGAGCACATCCAGGCCCTTGACATCCTTCGCAAAATCATCTGCCAGAGCCCATACCTTCATGCCGGCCGCGTGAGCCGCCTTGACATAGGCTTCGCTGGCAAGGGATGTGATATTTCCGTCCGTGTCGGCAAATGCGAACCATGTCGGGGAGATTACATTCAACCCCTTCGTATCCTTGACCGCCGCCTTGAAATCAGCCTCGCTGATCTCAGCGCCGACCTGATGCCAAACCATGCAGACCTTTCCGTCAAGCCCGTGGCGCTCGTAAGCGACGCCCTTCGTCGGAACGGATACCGTGGAGTATGCGTAGGTCGTCGTCTCCATATTGCTGACGTAACCCCAGCGTCCGTCCTCGGTCATGACCTTCGACCAGACATTGCCGGAGAGATCCTCCGCCAGATACAGGACCGTGCCCTTCGTAAGCTCCGCAACGATGGGATGCGTCTCATCGCGTCCCTCGCGCATGATGGTGCCTTCCTCGGCCTTGACCGATGCGCGGTAGATCTGCTTGCCGGCCGTCATGATGGAAACCCGGTTGGGCTCTTCGGACTCGGTCACGTTCATGCGGCCGTACTGCTGCAGGATATCCGTGCACACATACACTTCACCGCTGTCGGTGATGACCATAGGCGCCGAGCTTGTCTTCTCCGCGTCGTTCTCCTTGTAACTGTTCTCATTGGCCCGGAAGATCAACCGCGTCGAAGCGTTCGTCACGAACATCTGCTTCTCGTTGTCATTCCAGTAAAAACGGCTGTCGAGCTCGCTGGCAAGCGTGATCGGCACGTACTTCTTTCCGTTGCTCACCAGACCCTTGCTCTCACTCAGTCTCGCGTTGACCATCAACATGACGTCATTCGCGCCGAGTTCGTAAAATGAGTTCAAATCCGATTTCTCCGTGGAAGGAGCCTTCGGCTTCGGATCCGTTTTGTTTGTTTCGTTCTCATCCCCACATCCGGCCAGCAAACACGCCGCAACAACAGCAATGATGGCCGCGATCAAACTCTTCTTGCTCATGGAATCCTCCCGATCCTCAAGAATGCAGCCTCCGCCCCCGATGCCGCCGCCTGCCGCATGGCAGACAAAACCGTCCGGCACCGCCCGGTCAAAAGCCTTCGCAGCGACCATTGTACCACAAAAAACGCGGAAAAGAAACCCCGCTTTGCATTTCTGTGTTTCGCGCGTCCGATTCTTTGCCCGGCAGGGTTCCATCCGCTGTTATTCGCCCGGAAAAACGCACGCCCGATCCGACGTCGGAGAAACCTGCGCACAATCCCTCCGACCGGCCGGACACAGTCCGTCCGCATCTCCGTTCTCTTGTTTCATCTGTCGTTCCGCCGGCTCACAAAGCCGCCCGGTGCACTTGTTAATTTCGAACAGGGGCAACACCGTGATATGTCCGCATTCCCTCTCCGACCGACGGCTTCGTTCCGCCCGAACGTTGCGACATCCGATGAAAAAAGCATAGCAGAATGCGTCGGAAAATACTATCGGCATCCTCTCCAAACATCCGGTTTCGTATTTTACGACATCAGCCGCAAATTACTTGCTTTCCGATCTGTCGATATACATTTTTCACAATTTCGGTGATTGACTTTCGTGCACATTTCTCTTATACTCAAGCCGTGTTACAGAGTACCGCAGAAGATACTAAGTACCACGGAAAGTACTACAGAAAGGAGGTCCGGGTATATGGAAATGGAATTGCTGGAAAACGGTGCGATCCGCTGCATCGTCGGCCAATCCGACCTTGAAAAGCACAATCTCACAATGCTCGATTTCGTGATCCACCCCGAGTCCTCCCGTTCCATGCTGCAGGAGTTCATCAACCTCGCGCGCATCCGCTACGGGTTCTGCCCCGCGGGCAACACGCTGATCGAAGCGGTGCCGCTTGCCAAGGACCGCCTGGTCCTGACATTTTCCAACGGACAGCCGCCGTTCTTCTCGGATCTTCTGAAGGACGCGGACCTTCCCGACACGGACGATGAGGAATGCGACGACGATGCGGAATGCCGCCACACGGACGATCCCGCATCCTTCTCCGACGATCTGCCCGAGGAGTTCTTCACAAAGGCAGGCCGCAAGGGAGCTTCGTCCAAGAGGGCGCGGCGCTATTCCGGCAGAGAGCCTGAGATTTACCGCAACACCCGCCTGCTGATGAGCTGCAACGATATTCTCGACGCGGACAATTCCGAGCCTGCCGCACCCGCGACAGCGGAGAACGAGGAAGTGGTCATCTGCTTCCGCAAGCTCGACAACCTGATGTCCTTCGCCGACATCACCTCGCAGCTGCAGCTTTCGAGCACCCTGTTCTACGGCGCGATCGACCGCTGCTACGTGCTTCGCCTTGATCCCGAGCACAGCGATCCGAAGGATCTTCGCTACGCAGGCAATCTTGCCGACGAGTACGGCACGAGAATTTTCGACTATTCGCTCTCGTACTACCGTGAATATTTCAGCTGCATCGCCGAGGACGACGCTCTCGAGAAGCTTCGCTCGGTGCGATGACAACAGAATAATACAGCAAAGAAAATGAGGATCTTCCACCGGGAAGGTCCTCATTCTTGTTTTACCGTTTCACTGATGATCATCCTGCAGCCATTTTTACTGTTCTACAGGAGTAGAATTCCGTCAGGCCTTGGAAGAGAAGTAGGTGTTGATCTCTTCTACGAGCATGTCAACATCGATGCCGTGAACCATGCATGCCTGCTCCAGAGTCTCGCCCTGTGCGGACGGGCAACCTACGCAATGCATACCTGCGCCCATCAAAATCGGGGCAACTTCGATATCCGCGCGGAGAATCTCTCCGATCTTCATGTCCTTGTTAACGATCATGTGTATTACCTCCTGACTGTGAACGTTCGCGGCCTTTCGCCGCCACGGTGATTATAGACGATTCTTTTCCCGCTGTCAATCACGGCTGAGCAAAAGTTCAATATTATTTACTAATTTTTCAAAAATCGCTTGCATTCCGCGAACAAATACAGTACACTGTAGGCAGTGAGCCGAGCGTGGCTCATGAGTTCTGACAGGAGGATTTTATCAATGGCATTTGTTATCAATGACGGTTGTGTTAAGTGCGGTGCTTGCGCAGGCGAGTGCCCCGTTGGAGCGATCACCGAGGGTGAAGACAAGTACGAGATCGATCAGGATGCTTGCCTCGGCTGCGGCACCTGTGCTGCTACCTGCCCTACCGGTTCCATCGTAGAGGAGTAATTTACAAAACCGACTAAATCACTGAAAGCGCGGACACCCGAAAGGATGTCCGCGCTTCTTACGTTCTTATCATTTTTCGTCTGAGCCTGTGCTCTTCATCAGGCTTCCGTCACGAGCCTTACCGTCACTGGTTCTGTCCGCGGTTGCCCTCAAGGTTGGCGAACTTCGTCTGCTCGCCGATCCACGCAAGCTTTACCGTTCCGGTAGAACCGTTTCTCTGCTTGCCGATGATCACCTCGGTGATGCCGGGCTCCTTGCATTTTTCTTTCGTATAATACTCGTCGCGGTACAGGAAAATAACGATATCGGCATCCTGCTCGATGGCGCCGGATTCACGAAGGTCTGACAGCACCGGGCGCTTGTCGTCACGGCTGTCCGGCTGACGCGAGAGCTGCGACAGCGCGATGACCGGGCAGTTCAGCTCACGGGCAAGAGCCTTCAGGGAACGGCTGATCTCCGAGACCTCGTTCTGACGGGACTCGCTGCGCTTTCCGCCCTTTGACTCCATCAGCTGCAGGTAGTCGATCATCACAAGCTGAAGGTTGTGCTCCAGCTGCAGCTTACGGCACTGGGAACGCACTTCCTGAACCGAAACCGCAGGCGTGTCAAAGATA
Organism: uncultured Lachnospiraceae bacterium; assembly: GCA_902795625.1. GTDB lineage: Bacteria > Bacillota > Clostridia > Lachnospirales > Lachnospiraceae > ISDg. The sequence continues at coordinate 4,136 of CADBLW010000315.1, forward strand.
TACAGCGGCGCCTCGCCGACTCGGCGGGCGGCCATCATCATCTCTTCCCAGTCGTGATCCTCGAGCTTACCGGTACGGATCTTCTGAAGGTTCACACCGGAATCAAGCGACAGAATACGGTTGACCAGCTGTACGCGGCTCATTTCGAGACTGAATATCGCGGTTGGCACATGCTTGCGCACGGCGATATTTTCCGCGAGATTCAGGGCAAATGCGGTCTTTCCCATGGAGGGACGCGCCGCGATCAGGATCAGGTCCGACGGCTGCAGACCGGCCGTGCGGTAGTCCAGGTCGAAAAATCCTGTGGGGATACCCGTCGTCTGTCCGCCGCTCTTGGCTGCCTTCTCAATGCTGTTCAAAGCCTCGACAACGACACTGCTGATGGGCGTTGTCTCCGTCGCCTGTCTCTCCTGGAAGAGACGGAACATCTGCTCCTCCGCGTGTCCGAACAGCTCGTCCACGGGCTCCTCTTCCTTGTAGCATTCCGCCGCGAGCTTGTCGCTCATGCGGATGAAACGGCGCAGGCGGGATTTGTCGCGCACGATGGCGGCGTAATCCGCGGTGTTGGCCGAGGTAGGTACTCCGTTCATAAGTTCCAGCATATACTCGGGCGAGCACTGGGCGTCCGGCACATGTCTCGCGCGCATGCGCTCCCCCACCGTCACCTCATCGGTCTCCAGACCCTGCTGGTTCATCTCTACAAGCACGTCAAAGTAGATACCGAGCGTGCTGTCATAAAAATCTTCACCTGTTATAACCCCGGTGACGATGCCGATCGCTTCCTTGTCCAACAGCATGGACCCGATGACCGACCGCTCCGCCTCGAGGTTGTGAGGCATGCCTTTGCGGCTAACCGCTTCTTCCATTCAAATACACTCCGTAAAATGTTAACCCTCTTACTCCGGCCGGGAACACCGCCTGCTTCGGTCAGTGAACGCCGACTGCTCCGGTCAGCGTACGCCTTCCACCTTCACCTCGAGCTCCGCGCTCACCTGCGGATGGAGACGGATCGCCGCATGCACAACGCCCTCGTTCTTGATGGCGATCGGAAGCGTGATCTTCTTCTTGTCAATCTCCAGACCGAGCTGCTCCTTGATGGCCTCGCTGATCTCCTTCACGGAAACCGAGCCGAACACGCGGCCGTTCTCACCGATCTTGATCGGCACCGTGACCGTCTTGCCCTCGAATTTTGCTGCGAGCTGCTGTGCAGCCTCGAGCAGTTCCTGCTCGCGCTTGGCCTCCGCCGCCTTCTGCAGCTTCAGCTCATTGAGGTTCTTCGGCGTAGCCTCCACACCGAGCTTCTTCGGGAACAGGAAATTGCGCGCATAGCCGTCGCTCGCCTTCACGATCTGTCCCTTCTTGCCGAGAGCCTTGACATCCTGTAACAGAATAACATCCATCTATCGTTTCCTCCTGAATATCTGTGTTTTCGGGGATAATGCCCCCGTATCCGTCCCGTAGGAGCGGTTCGCATGCTTCGGAAAATCCTACTTGAGTTCCCCGTTCTGCTTCATCTGGTTCAGCACGTTCTTCACCTGCTGCTTCGCCTCCGCGATGGACACGCCGGAGAGCTGCGCACCGGCAACCGTCATGTGTCCGCCGCCGCCGAATTTCTCCATCACGAGCTGTACGTTCAACTCGTCGATGGAACGCGCGCTGATGTACACCTGGTTCTGGAACATGGTGAACACGAA
>CADBLW010000316.1 GCA_902795625.1 uncultured Lachnospiraceae bacterium
CGGCATCAGCGGCCTTACGAACCTGCAGTTTTTGAATATCGCGTACTGTAATGTGGTGTCGGGAATCGAGGAACTGAAAAACGTGACCTCTCTGAGGACGCTGTGCGTGAGCCACGAGATGCGAGATCAGCTGGCCGTGCTCGGCGAGGTATCATTCAACATTGTCTACGTCGACATCGCGGTGAGGACCTATGAGGAACTGAAGGCCGCGAGTGAGAATGAACATGTGTATTTCATCTTCGTTGAGAACCCGGGGTATGATCCGAACGCGGAGTATGACGAAGTGGAAGACCTCGTGATCGAGATCCCTGAGGGAGATACGATCACCATCCGGAGAAATGTGCAGATGGGCGGTGTCAGGATACACCTGATCAATCATGGTACGATGATCGTTTACGGTGAGATCGAGATGGGTCTTACAAACATCGAAAACCGCGGAACCATCGAGGTGCGCGAGGGAGGACTGTACCTCTGCGGCATGGCGGGAACCGAAAACTACGGCACGATGATCATTGAGAAGGGCGCGAGACAGCAGGTGGAGCGCGGCAATGAGATCCGGTTGAAGGAAGGCAGCACATATACGCTCAACGGCGAGCTTGGGCTGTACATCGGCGGATCTTTCTACATTGAGGGCGGCGAGATGATCAACAACGGAACCATCGAGATCGCCCATGCGGAAAATTTTGAATGGTATCCGGATGATGCGCGTGGCAGCTTTGCTTCGCTTCCGGGCAACGGCACGGTGAAGACGGTCGAGGTCGAGCGGGACGACGATCCCGGCAATTAAAGGCGCTTGAGATACACGGATTGTGACAGGCAGAAGAAAACGCGAAAAGAACGAGCCGGCAGGAAATCCTGTCGGCTCGTGTTTTATGTAGGGATAGTTGTTTGTCAGGCGGGTGCTTAGCCGTCTTTACATATCGCCGCTCCATCGGTCCGGAACATCGGGACAGAAGGCAGCGGCCTTTGCCGCACGGTAGAGGACGAAGCAGCCGCATTGGCGGCACATGCCGCCCGAGAGCTGCGGACAGGTCTCGCAGACCGCGAGACGCCGGCGATAGAGGTCGTCGGGTGTTCGCATGTCCGGCTCGATGGCGTCGATGTACTCCTGAAGCTTCGCCATGACCTCAGCCTCGTCGAGGCCTTCGATCAGGCAGCGGCGGCACGGGATCTTCACGCCCATTACTTCGTGAACGACAGCGTTACGACGCTGCACGGAGGAAGCTTGATCGTGCAGGATTTGTCGTCGAGCACGCAGTCGTGGAATACGGTGTCCGTGACCTCGTCCGGCTTCTCAAACGAGTTGTAAGCGCGGACGTTGTCGGTCAGGATGCGGCCGGTCCAGCATGCATACGCGTCGTCGAGCTCGGTGTTCAGGCGGTACGTGTTGGTGAGGCTCGCGTTGGCAAGCGTCACGGTCAGGGAATTGTCCTTCACTGAAGCGGAGACGCTCAGCTCGGCGAAATCGCCGCCCTCGTGCTTCACAAAGGTGTCCTCCAGCTCTGTTTCTACAAGTGTAGAACCCTGATGAGGCTTGAACATCGAGAATACGTAGAAGGTCGGAGTCTTGATCATCTTCGAGCCTTCCGTGAGGACCACGGACTGCAGCACGTTGACCACCTGCGCGATGTTGGCCATCGGGATGCGGTCGGCGTGGTTGTTGAAGATGTTGAGGTTGAGCGCGGCCACGATGGCGTCGCGCATCGTGTTCTGCTGATAGAGGAACCCGGGGTTGCTGCCCGGCTCAACGTTGTACCAGCATCCCCACTCGTCGACCACAAGGCCGATCTTGTGCTCCGGATCATACTTGTCCATGATCTCGAGGTGCTTGTCTATGATGCCTTCAATGCGGAGCGTGTGGAAAATGGTGGAGCAGTAGTCCTCGTTCGTAAAGCCCGTCGCCGGTCCCTTGTTGTTCCAGTCGCCGTGGCAGATCGTGTAGTAGTGAAGAGCGATGGCGTCCGTGAGGAACGGGTTGAGCATCTGCATGAATTTCTCGGTCCAGTTGTAATCGTCGCCGTTCGGTCCGCAGGCGATGCGGTACAGACGGTTGTCGCCGTAGTTCTTCGCGAAGGAAGAGTAGCGGCGGTATTCGCTTGCGTAGTACTCCGGCGTCATGTTGCCGCCGCAGCCCCAGTTCTCGTTGCCGATCCCGAGGTATTTAAGCTTCCAGGGCTCCTCACGTCCGTTCTTCTTTCGGAGATCGGTCATCGGGGATACGTTGCCGGAGGTCATGTACTCGACCCACTCAGAAAGCTCGCGGACAGTGCCGCTACCCACGTTGCCGCAGATGTACGGCTCGCATTCCAGCTGACGGCAGAGCTCCATGAACTCGTGGGTACCGAAACTGTTGTCCTCGGTCACGCCGCCCCAGTTCGTGTTGATCATCGTGGCACGCTCATCCTTCGTGCCGATGCCGTTCTTCCAGTGGTACTCGTCGGCGAAGCAGCCGCCCGGCCAGCGCAGCACCGGAATGCCCATCTCGCGAAGCGCGGAGACAACGTCGTCGCGCATGCCCTCGTGGTTCGGAATGGGAGAATCCTTCGAAACGAACAGTCCGTTGTAGATGCATCTCCCCAGATGCTCCGAAAAATGTCCGTAGATCTCCTTGTTGATCACAGCCCCTTGCTTTTTCGTGTGAATGGAAAGTTTCTTATTGATCACGCTATTTTCCTCCTTGTATTCCGACGGCGCCGGGCGCACTGTGCGCGCAGCATCGTCTCTTTACAGAATAGCGTATCCGACGGAAAAAAACAATTGATTTTTGTTGGCTTTTCGGATTCTTCGAATGGTTTATTTTTGCTTTCGGCGCGGGCAGCGGAACTTCATTTTCCGACGTTTTGAAAAAGTTGTGAAAAAGCGTCGGAAAATGTGGAAAAACGCTCTGTTCGGTTGTTTTTCACTGTTGATTATGATATAATTTTCGAACAATGATGAAACATGAAGAGCGTTCTTTTTGAGGGGACGCGACGGAGGTGTTGCAATGGCATTGGTATACATTATGTTTGCTGACGGTGTCGAGGAGATCGAAGCGCTGACGGCGGTCGATATTCTTCGTCGCGGAGGGCAGGATGTGGTGATGGTTTCGGTGACGGGAAGACGGATGATCTACGGTTCCCACGGCATCGAATTTGCCACGGACCGGCACTTTGAGGAGTGCGATTTTTCCGACGGGGACATGCTTGTGCTCCCGGGCGGAGGAAAGGGAACCCAGGCGCTTCTCGCCCACGACGGACTGCGGGAGCTTCTCCGCGAGTACGCGGCGGAGGACCGCTACATCGGAGCCATCTGCGCCGCGCCGAGCGTGCTCGGGCAGAGCGGGATCCTGAACGGACGTCAGGCGACCTGCTATCCGGGCTTCGAGGAGAAGCTCGAGGGCGCGACGGTGACCGGCGAGTCGGTGGTCACGGACGGGAAGATCATCACCGGCAAGGGCATGGGAGTTTCCAATGAGTTCGCGATCGCATTGCTGCGGGCGCTGAACGCGGAGGAAGCCGACAAGGTTGCCAAAGCAATACAGATGCCGTAGGGCACGAGAGGTGTGCAGGGCACATTTTCCGTGGAAAGTGACACAAGGGGTTGCCGTGAGGGGTTGCGGCACCGGCGGCGGAGGAGCCGCTGCGAGAAGAGAAAGAAAGCCGTCTGCGCGGACGGACTACAGATACAGGACAGCCGGTTGAACGAGGCTGTCGGGAGGAAGGTATGGAAGAGAACAGAGAAACGGGAAGAACCGACCGGGAACGAATACGGGAGCTGGAGCAGGAACTGGAGCAGCAGAAAGCCAAGTACCGCATTATCAGCGGTATGGTGCAGTGCGGTCTTTGGGAGTACGGCATTGCGACGGGCGAGCTGGTGCAGAGCCGCAGAGTGGAGGGAATGGCGCCGGGTGACCGGCTTCGCATTCCGGATTTCCGCCGCACCATGAGCGAGAGCGGACTGATCGCGAAGGAGGATGCGGAGATCTTCTCCGCGCTGTGCGACAGCATGGAGCACGGTGACGAGGCATTTTCCTTTGACCTGCGCGCGTATGTCGACGAGAAGACGCGCATCTGGCTGCGCTACGAGGGCTACACGGTGTACTCGGACGACGGGGCGCCGCTGAAGGTCATCGGACGCACGCTCAATGTCAGCGATGAGAAGGAAGAGGAAAATGTCGTGATCCGCGAGGCGGAGACCGATCCCGTGACCGGTCTGTACACGCAGGTTTCGCTGCAGGACAGACTGGAGGAGATCATCCGCACCAGCGGCGAGAAGGAGCGGTTTGCGCTGTACGTGCTGGATGTCGATGATTTTTCGTCGATCACGGGCGAGTGGGGACACGCGTACGGCGATTATGTGCTTGAGAAACTGGCGAAGGGCCTGCAGTCCGTGTTCATGGACAGCGACGCGATGGCTCGCATCGAGGACGATGTGTTCGTCATGATCAAGACGGGCGTCAAGGGTCCCGCGGATGTCTATTCCGCGGCGCGCGCGGTCGCGAAGGCGGCGGAGCGCATCGACTTAAAGAAGGGCAACGCGCTCAAGGTGAGCATGGGCGTCTCGATCTTCCCGCTGGACGGAAGGGATTACACGAGCCTTTACCGCAAGGCGGTGATCGCTCTGGAGGAGACGAAGAAGAACCCGGCCAATGTGTGCACGATGTACGAGGAGGCGCTGAGCCTTCACCAGCAGTACAAGCCGAAGAGGGAGACTCCTCCGCAGCCGCAGAAGACGGAGGCGCAGAAGGTCGTCGCCGCTCAGCAGAGCTCGAAGTACGGCCCTGTCGAAAAATACATCGTCAACAAGACCTTTGATATGCTGGCCGGCAGCGGCACCGGAGCCGAGGAGGTCGTGCAGATCTTCGAGGAGATCGGTAAGTACTACAAGTACCGCCGCATCTATACGATCCAGTACGATGTCCGCAAGCAGCTCGCGAAGGTGCGCTATGACTGGGAGTCGGAGAAGAATCCGTACTACCCGCAGTTCGACCGGGTCGTCCGGGAGAATTACGATTCCATCCGCGCACGGTTTGCCAATGACCGGCTGTTCCTGTCGCTCAACACGGCACAGCTGGGCATCGTGATGCCGGAGGAGATCCGCGGACTGTACGGCAACTCCTCGCTGTTCCAGTACGTGATCATCGACAACGACGAAACCTTTGCCTGCATCTGCTTCGAGAAGGAGGCAGACCGCAGCTGGAGCAAGGAGGAGCAGGATGTGCTGATCAACCTCTCCAAGCTCCTTGCCATATACATCGAGCGTGCGCGCACAAAGGAGATGCTCGCGGACGAGCTGAAGTACACGCACGCCATTATCGAGAATCAGCAGATCACAAGCTACGCGGTGATCCCGGAGACGATGGAGCTCGTGTATGTCGGTGATTACACCGGAAGACAGTATCCGCTTGCTCACTCGGGAGAACATTGCTACTCGGCCATCATGGGCCGCAATTCGGTCTGCCAGAACTGTCCTGTCGCCGCACTCGGCGAGAGGGACAAGGTTCATACGACCGAGACCTATTACACGAAACAGAAGCGCTGGATCAGCACGACGGCGTCGCGCGTGACCGGCGAGGACGGAGAGAAGCAGTGCCTTGTATGCTGGTCCGATGTCACGGAGTTCGTGGAGCGCGTCCGCTCGAAGGATGCTCTCACGGGTCAGCTCACCGCCGAGAAGTTCGAGGCGGATGCGACGAGATACGTGTCGGAGCACCCGCGCGCGAGCCGCTGCATGGCATACTTCAGCTTCCCGCAGTTCCACGACCTGAACGAGGTCTGGGGCTACCAGGTGTGCAACGAGATCTTGCGCGTGTTCGCGTCCACCGTGGCGTCGATGCTGCGGACGGACGAGCTGCTGGCAAGGATCAGCGGCGCGGACTTCGTCATGATGCTCGACTATGAGGACCGCGAGCGCACACAGGCGCGTGTCGAGATGATCCTGCAGAGCGCCAACACCGCGGTGCTGCGTCTCTATCCCGATCTGCAGCTCAACGTGTGGTGCGGTCTGTACCGCTTCCAGAACAAGGAGGACACGGTGCCTGCGGCTGTCGAGAAGGCAAACCGCGCGCGCAAGGCGGTCGGAAGCATGAACAGCATCGCGACCATCGCAGTCAATTACGAGGCCGGCGACGCGGAACAGAAGAACAGCTTCCGCGCATTTGTCGAGAACTCCATGCGAGACGCGCTCACAAACCGCGAGTTCAAGGTGTTCTTCCAGCCGAAACGAGATCCCGCGACGGACAAGGTCATCGGCGCCGAGGCGCTGGTTCGCTGGATCACCTCCGAGGGGCAGGTGCTGGAGCCCGGTTCCTTCATGCCGATCTTCGAGGAGAACGGCTTTGTCACGGAGCTTGACTACTATGTCCACAAGGAGACCTTCCGTCTCGTTCGCGAGTGGCTGGAGAACGGTGTCAATCCGCCGGTCATCTCCTTAGGGAGCTCGTGGCAGTACATGTTCAGCGCGGATTTCGTGAGCCGGATCAATTTCCTGTTGCAGCGTTACAACGTTCCCGCAGACCGGATCGAGCTCGTCATACCCGACGGCATGAGCGAGGCGAACATGAACTCCGTCATGGAGGTGCTTACCGCGCTCCAGGAGATCGGTTTCGTCGTGGACATCGACAACTACCTTGCGAGATGCTCGCTCAAGTCGCGCACGCGCGACCTGCCCGCGAACTATATCAAGCAGAACCCGGAGCTTGCGAGCCGGATCGCAGCGCTGGAGAGGAAACGACTGAGCGGACCGATGGCGCCGGAGGATTTTACGAACCTGATCTCGTAAGTTTTTTCGCAGGTTTCAGGCAAGATTTCCGGGGTTTGAACGCGGTCGGATATTGGGGAAATGCATTTTCCCCATGAATCACGGGCCGAAACGGGCCGATTACATACCGATAGTGCACCGATAACGCACAAATAACGCACTTTCTGCAAGAATTTCTTGAAATGCGTATAAGGCTATGGTATACTATACACTCGTTGAATTCTAACACGACGAACCGACAGTAAGGAGGATATACCGCAATGGGTTTTCAGGTTGAAGATTTAGGCAAGAATATGATGAAGCTTGTCATCGAGTCGACCCCGGAGGAGTTCGAGGCCGCAGTCAAGAAGGCCTACGAGAAGAACAAGAACAAGATCAGCATCCAGGGCTTCCGCAAGGGCAAGGCACCGTACGCAATGGTTGTCAAGATGTACGGCAAGGAGATGTTCTATGAGGATGCTGCGAACCTCATCATTCCGGATGCTTACGAGGCAGCTGCAAAGGATTGCGGCTTTGAGATCGTTTCGAGACCGGAGATCGATGTGACGCAGATCGGCGGAGACAAGCCGTTCATCTTCACCGCAACGGTAGCGAAGAAGCCTGAGGTTACCCTCGGCGAGTACAAGGGCCTTGAGGTTGCGAAGCAGGAGATTGCCGCAACGGACGAGGAGATCGACGCCGAGATCAAGAAGGAGCAGGAGAAGAACGCCAAGGAGATCAACATCGAGGATCGTGCGATCATCGAGGGAGATACCGCAACCATCGATTACGAGGGTTTTGTGGACGGCGTAGCGTTCGAGGGCGGCAAGGGTGAGAACCATCCGCTTGTGATCGGCTCCCACAGCTTCATCCCCGGATTTGAGGAAGGCCTCATCGGAAAGACCCTCGGCGAGGAGTGCGATGTCGAGGTTACGTTCCCCGAGGAGTACCATGCGAAGGAGCTTGCCGGCAAGGCTGCAGTCTTCAAGTGCAAGGTAAACAAGATTACGGCGAAGGAGCTTCCGGAGATCGACGACGAGTTCGCTTCCGAAGTTTCCGATTAC
>CADBLW010000317.1 GCA_902795625.1 uncultured Lachnospiraceae bacterium
CGTTGAAATAGTTGTTGTCGTACGTAAAACGAAGCGGCAGACGCTTGATGATCGATGCCGGAAGATCCTTGCAGTCGCGTCCCCACTGCTTCTCCGTGTAGCCCTTCACAAGCTTTACGAAAACATCGCGGCCCACCATGGAGATTGCCTGTTCCTCAAGGTTCTTGGGCTCCGTGATGCCCTCCTCCGCGATCTGCGCCGCAATGATGTCCTTCGCCTCCTGCGGCGTGCGGATGTTCCACAGACGGCTGAACGTATTCATGTTAAACGGCAGATTGTACAACTCATCCTTGTACACCGCCACCGGCGAGTTGATGTAGTTGTTAAACTCCGCGAACTGATTCACGAAGTCCCAGACTTTCCGGTCCGAGGTGTGGAAAATGTGCGCGCCGTACCAGTGCACGGGTATCCCCTCGACATCCTTGCAGTACGCGTTGCCCGCGATATGATCGCGCCGGTCGATCACCAGCACGCTCTTTCCCTTCTTCTTCGCCTCATAGGCAAATGTGGCTCCATACAGGCCGGCTCCGACGATCAGATAATCATACATTGTCCTGCTTCTCCTTTCGCTCCTCCTCGTCCTGTACGCGGCGTTTTGCGGCCTCGTAATCCTCCGGGGTTGTGATCTTGCTGTTGCCGCGGTCACCGTCGACAACCTTTACACGCAAGCCCGCGGAAATGTACATTCCGCTGATGTCCGTACGGAACTCCCGGTCTGCTGCGGAGAGCTTCTTGTAAACCTTTCTCCAGGTGCCGAGATACACCGTCTGCGGCGTCTGTGCCTGCATCATGTTGATGCGCTTCGGCGTCTCAACGACCTCAGCATTTTCCCCGATGCGAAGGATCGTGTCCGTGCATGGAACCGCCGCAGTCACGCCGGTCTTCTCACCGCAGGCGACAAGCATTTTGATCGTGCTGCGGATGATGTCGTCCGTCACAAACGGACGCACCGCGTCGTGGGTCACCATGACGGTCATGTCGTCCGCATGCAGCTTCTCCACGGCGTACTCCGTGATTTTCCACATGGTCTCGTTACGGTTCGAACCGCCCTCGGTCACCTTGATCCTGCTGCGCTTCTCACCGTACCCTGCCTCATCCATGAGCTGCTTTGTGAACGTCACCCACTCCTTCGGAACGCCGACGATCACCTTATCCACCTCATCGCATGCCAGGAAAGCATCCACCGAACGCAAAAGGATCGTGCGCTTACCGAGTTTCAGAAACTGCTTGGGAACCGCGGTTCCCATCCGGCGTCCCGTGCCGCCGGCAACGATTGCCCCAATAACCATACCTTCCTCCAAGTATCAGTTGTTATTTTCCGAAAAATGTGTAAACCCTTTATTCGTCGTTCAGCTCTCCGCCTTCATCCCCGAAAGCCTGTTGACCGCGCAGAACATGGCGCGGATCGAAGCTCTCGTGATGTTGGAACTGATGCCGACACCGTATGTCGTAAAGCCTGTATCGTTGTCAAGCATCCGCACGTAAGCGGCTGCCTGTGCCTCGGAACCCGAGTTGAGCGCGTGCTCCGTGTAGTCGAGGATCCGGATGTCAAGTCCGAGCTCCTTCTGAATTCCCTTCTTGACAGCGTCGATGGGACCGTTTCCGTAGCAATCCATCTCCGCGTCCGTGCCCTTATAATTGTACCAGAGGTGCGCGTGTGTCGTGAATTCCTCCTCTGTGTCGGTTCGGTCGTCAATGCTGCACCGCAGAAAATGCAGCGGTGTCTTCCGCTCCAGGTATTCGCTGCGGAACACGCCGAAGATGTCCTCCTTGGTCAGCTCGGTGCCGAGCGTCTCTGCAAATCTCTGTACGCGTGTCGCAAACTCGCGGTGCATCTCCTTCGGAAGATTGAAACCGTAGTAATCCTTCAGAACATACGCTACGCCGCCCTTGCCGGACTGGGAGTTGATCCTCACTACGGTCTCGTAGGTGCGGCCGATGTCCGCCGGATCAATCAGCAGATACGGCACCTTCCACTCTCCGTCGGGATCCTTCGCCATCGCCTGGAAGCCCTTGCTGATGGCATCCTGGTGTCCTCCGGAAAATGCGGTGAACGCAAACCGGCCGGCATACGGATGTCTCGGAGAGATCGGCATCTTCACAAGTCTTTCGTAATTTTCCATGATCTTATCGATATCGGAGAGCTCAAGACCAGGGTCGATCCCGACCGCGTACAGGTTGTATGCGAGCGTGATGATATCCATGTTGCCTGTGCGCTCACCGTTGCCGAACAGCGTGCCCTCCACGCGGTCTGCACCCGCCAGAAGCGCCAGTTCAGTGCTTGCGATGCCCGTTCCGCGGTCATTGTGCGTATGCACGCTGACGGTCACGTACGGCCGTCCGTTCAACCGGTCGGACACCCATTCCACCTGGTCCGCGAAGACATTCGGCGTATTCAGTTCCACCGTCTCCGGCAGATTGATGATCGCCCGGCGCTCCGCGCACGGTTCCCATACCGCAAGTACCGCGTTGCAGATCTCAACCGCGTATTCCGGCTCCGTTCCGCTGAAGCTCTCCGGCGAGTACTCCAATATGATCTCACCGTCAAACTGTTCCGCCAGCTCACGCACCTTCTTCGCGGCATTTACCGCAATACCCGTGACGTCCTCTTTCGATTTGCCGAACACGACCTCCCTCTGCAGTACGGAGGTCGGATTGTATATGTGGAAGATTACCTTGGGAAGTCCTTCGATCGCCTCAAACGTCTCAACAATCTGCTCTTCCCGACACTGTGCAAGCACCTGGATATAGACGTCATCCGGCACGGCTCCCGTGGTCGCGAGGGTGCGGACAAACTCTTTCTCCGTGCTTGAGGCAGCAGGAAAACCGACCTCGATCTCGCGGATCCCGAGCTCGCAGAGAATGCGGAACAGACGCAGCTTTTCCGCCACGTTCATGGGCTCCGTAAGCGCCTGGTTACCGTCCCGAAGGTCCACACTGCACCACACCGGCGCCTTTTTGATCTCCGCGGAAGGCCACCGGCGATCGTTGTATTGCATCACCGGAAATTTGCGGTATTTTCCTGCCTTAAACATAAAAAACTCCCCGTATAACCAACGAAGTGCTCCATACAAACACATCATACAAAGCACTTCCGTTCGTTGTTCTCATTGTTCAAAAAGCCGCAAAATGCCACGGCCGATATGTTCCTGCGCCCTGAAAATCCTTACAGAAGGCCGAAGCCGGTCTCCACGCCTTCGATCAGCTCGCGGAGAGCATCCTCCTCGCCCTCGCCGTCGCAGACGATCTCGATCTCCTCATCCTTCTTCACCTGTGCGCTCAGGATGCCGAGAACGCTCTTGGCGTTGACGCGGTACTCCCGGATCACAAGATATGCCATGCAGGGATACGCAAGAGCAATGCTGCTCATCTTTCCCGCCGGCTTGATGTGCAAGCCCTTTTCATTCTTAACTGTTGCTTTCCCCGTAACCATATTGTTTCCTCCTCATATTACTATTCCCGACCGTCGTTCCCGCCGGGGTTATTCTCTTCCTCGCGCATCGTTACCTGAACCTTCACCTGGATCTCATCCTCAGCCAGAGACTCGTCCGCGACCTGCAGCGTTGCGTGCAGAGGCACGGAATACTCTCCCTCTTTATTGACCTCGCTGAGATCGATATACAGCCCCAGATCCACTTCCGTGATCTCCGTGAGCTTCCGGCTCAGGTCGTATACATTGAACTCCACCGTCTCATCGACGAAGGAATACTTGAGCTGCTCGTTCAGATTCCGCACGGAAACGGTGGCCGTACGCACCGCAAAGGACTTCTCCTGCTTTCTCTCGATCGGTATCTTGATCGAGATCTGATCCGACTCGGACGCGACATATACCCCGTCCGGCAGATACTTGAGCACGGAGACGCTCGTCTCCAGACTTCCGATCTGGTCGTACACCGTGTAGGGGATCACGATCTGCTCGATCTTATCGAGGATCTCGGGGTCTCCCGCCAGCGGCATAAACGTCGTGTACTCAATATTGTCATAATCGATGGCCCAGCCCGTTGCCGCCTTGACATTGGAGGTGTCAAGCACGATCTTAACATCCCGCACGGGCAGCACTTCGACACTCACGAGAACGGTATTCTGCGGAAGCCGGACATCCGTGAGATCCACGGGTCTGCCGTTTCGATCCACGGCTGTCAGCGTAGCTTCCA
>CADBLW010000318.1 GCA_902795625.1 uncultured Lachnospiraceae bacterium
GGACGACATCCGCTGCCGCAACCGGCAGTAACAACGGCACGCTGACGGCTGCCAGGTCATCGACCGACGAAACCGTCCTCGAGGCACGCGACCTGCGCTTCCGCTACGCGAAACAGTCTCCGGACGTGCTTTCCGGCGCATCGCTTGCGCTGCACGAGGGCGAGCACTACTGCCTGCTCGGCGGCAACGGCTCCGGCAAGACAACGCTTCTGTCACTGCTCGCCGGGCTCACGAAGCCCTACGCAGGCGCTGTGCGGATTTTCGGAAAGAAGCTTTCCGCCTTCGGTCCGGGAGAGCTCTACCGCGGAAATCTCGCACTGCTGCCGCAGCAGCCGCGGGATGTATTTGTCGAAAAAACGATCCGCGAGGATCTTCTCAAAGCCTTTCAGAGGACTTCCGGCGATCCGGACAAGGATGCCGCCGAAACGGCGATGTCCCGCATGTGCGAGCGGCTTCGGATCACGGATATCCTCGGCTCGCATCCCTATGATGTGAGCGGCGGCGAGCTGCAGAAGGCTGCTCTCGCCAAGGTTTTAGCGTCGCGCCCGAAGGTTCTCCTTCTGGACGAGCCCGCGAAGGGCATCGACGTAAGAGGCAAATCGGAGCTTGCTGCGATACTCGACGAGCTTCGCGCAGACGGCCTCGCGGTTATCTCCGTCACCCACGACTCGGAGTGGGCAGCGGCCCACGCGGACCGTTGCGGACTGCTCTTCGACGGGGAGATCATCTCCGAGGGGGCGCCGGGTGCATTTTTCGCGGACAATGCTTTTTACACGACAGCGGCCAACCGCATGGCACGGGGCATCCTCGCCGGCGCGGTTGTGACCGACGATGTGATCCGTATCTGCCGTGGGAACGCCGCAAGCGTCTCTTCGCAGCGCAACGACAATCCTGCGGATACCGCAGGCACCGGTCTCACGCAGTGCGGCGGCAATCCGGCGGATGACGCAGAGGTGTCGCCATGAAGCGCCGGTGGATCACGTTTCTTCTGTTTTTTGCAATGATACCGGCGGTTGCCGTGGGCGGGGCGCTCGTGTTCCGCGAACGGCACTACGCCTGGGTTTCGCTGTGCGTGGCTATACTCACGTGCCTGCCGATCCTGTACGACTTTGAGCGGCGGGAAACCGGCTCGGCGGACCTGATGGTGCTCTCCGTGCTGACGTCCCTGTCGGTGGCGGGGCGGTTCCTGTTCGCATGGCTTCCGGGGTTCAAGCCCGTCACGGCCATCACGGTCATCACCGCGCTGTGGCTCGGCGCGGAGCCCGGGTTCATCGTCGGCTCCATGACGGCGCTGCTGTCTAACTTTTATTTCGGACAAGGCCCGTGGACGCCGTTTCAGATGTTTTCCTGGGGCCTGATCGGCGGTCTCGCCGGCCTGCTCGCGCGCCCGCTTAAGAAGCACAAGGTGCTGCTGTGTCTCTACGGCATTTTCGCAGGCATATTTTACTCGCTGATCATGGATCTGTGGTCGACTTTCTGGATGGGCGAAGGCTTCTCCCTTTCGCGCTACCTGACACTTGTCGCGGCGGCGCTCCCGACCACCATCGAGTACGCGGTGTCCAACGTGATCTTCCTGTTGGCACTCACGGGACCGATCGGCGACAAGCTCGACCGAATCCGCGTAAAATACGGGCTTTTCCGCGAGAGCGAGTCCGACAATTAGCTCAACACGACCGTCTCCGCATTTTCCGAAGACCGGATCGTTTTGATAAATACTTAAGAAACGAGGTACTATCCATGAAGAAGTTTCTCACCCTCACGATGATGCTCCTGCTCCTTTGCGGACTGTCCTGCGGGATCGCGCTTGCGGACGGAGCGGAAATTGACGCCATCGTGACCATCGCCGATCAGAACGGCAAACTGGCTCTCTCCGCAGAGTTCATCAAAGTCACGGACATCGACGGCGACGGCAAACTCACCGTCAACGACGCGCTCTACTGCGCACACGAACAGAAGTTTTCCGGCGGAGCTGCTGCAGGCTATCTCTCCGAGATGACCGAGTACGGCCTTTCGCTCAAGAAGCTCTGGGGCTTCGACAACGGCACCGGCTACGGCTACTACGTGAACAACGCAGCTGCCATGAGCCTTGCCGATGAGATTCATCAGGGGGATTACATAAACGCGTTCATTTACACCGATACCACCGGCTGGTCCGACGCTTACTGCTACTTCGACGCGGGCGCTGTCGGCGCTTACACCGGCGATTCCTTCGATCTCAAGCTGACCGCGGTCGGATTTGACGAGAGCTACAACACCGTGCTCAAACCCGTTGAGGGCGCTACCATCCTTGTGGACGGCCAGGCTATCGACACCACGACTGACAAGGACGGCAAGGTTACGCTTTCCTTTGACAAGAAGGGATTCCACATCATCAGCGCGAAGTCCGATTCGATGATCCTTGTTCCTCCGGCTTGCCGCGTGGACATCATGGAGAAGGAAGAGCCTCCGGTTGACAAGCCCGCAGACGACACGCCGAAGACGGGTGACACCGAGCAGCTCGCCATCATTGCGATCATCGCTGTTGCCGCTCTCGCAGGCATCGTTCTTGTGAAGCGCGACCGCGCCGCATAATCCCGGACACGGACTGCCCGACATGAGCGTGAGCGCTCAATGCTTATGATCAATCTGCTTCAACACAAAAAAACCGGCAGCGGCAGGCGCCTTGCGGCGCTGCTGCTTGCCTTTCTGCTGACGGCCTGCGTCCTTTCCGCGGCAACCATCCCGGTTGCCCGGACGGCGCAGGCTTTCGGCGTTATAACGGAACCCGGCGATGCGGCCTCGTCAGCTGTGGCGGACAGTTCTTCCGACCGGAACGAGGCCACGGCCCGGACAGTCGCTGCGGCCGACCCTTCCGATCGGAACGAGGCCACGGCCTCGGAACTCCTGGACGGCATCTTCGAGTATCTCAAAGCTTCCTTCGGCGCGGGCGACCTCCAGGGCGTGATCGACGATGGGTTCGCGGCCAACGACGAGTACGTGAGCGGCGAATGGTACATTTTCGCCCTCAGCCAGTACGGTTCCTTTGATCTTTCGTCCTACCACAAAACCCTTCACTATGTCCTTGACAGAATGAACCGCATCGTGTCCGGTGTCGAACTCGAAAAATACACCCTGCTCGACATGGCCATGGGCTACGACGTCTCCCGGTTCCAACCGGACGATCTGGCAGGCTCCGTAGGCACCCAGGGGATCATGAGCTATGTGTTCGGTCTTCATCTGCTGAACAACGGCCTCGAGATCCACGACTGCACCGCCGAAGAGACGGTCCGGGCTCTTCTGTCAATGCAGCTCGAGGACGGCGGCTGGGCCATCTCCGGCTCCTACAGCGACGTCGATGTCACCTCCATGACGCTGCAGTCCCTCGTCCCGTACATTACGCGCGAGGCTTTGAGCGGTTCCCCCGCAGCGGACGCGTCATCAGACTCCACTCCCGCAAACGTCAGCGCAGGCGCCGTCTACCCCTACGCGCCGACGATTTCCGACGCGCTCCGCGCCGATGTCACCGCAGCCGCGGACCGCGCGATCGCGCTGCTTGCATCCCGTCAAAACGATAATGCAGGCTTTTCCAGTTACGGCGCGGAAAATGTCGAGAGCAGCGCGCAGGTGCTTGTCGCCCTCTCCGCCCTCGGGATCGACGTCTGCTCGGATCCGCGGTTTGTCA
>CADBLW010000319.1 GCA_902795625.1 uncultured Lachnospiraceae bacterium
GATGATGAACCCGATATCGCGCGTCTGATCGAGCGGTACGCCATGCGCGACGGCTACGAGGTGACGAGCGTCGGCAACGGTGACGAGGCGATTGCCGCGTGCCGCCGCGAGGATTTCGATATCATCGTGATGGACGTGATGATGCCGGACACAGACGGATTTACCGCATGCAAGAGGATCCGGGAATTCAAAGATATTCCGGTCCTGATGCTCTCCGCCCGCGGCACCGAGTACGACAAACTGTTCGGATTCGAGGTCGGGGTGGATGACTATGTGACGAAACCGTTCTCCCCGAAGGAGCTTCTGGCACGAATTGCTGCGATCCTGCGGAGACGGGGTGCTTCCGCGACGACAGAGAAGAAGGAGGATGAAGTCCTGCGCGGTGCCGGCATTGAGGTCGACACGCTCGGACACAATGTGAGTGTGGACGGTGTGAGAACGGATCTCACCGCAAAGGAGTACGCGATCCTTGTGTGCCTTCTGCGCAACAAGGGCGTTGTCCTCTCGCGCGACCGTATCATGAACGAAGTATGGGGCTATGATTACTTCGGCGATGACCGCACCGTGGACTGGCAGATCAAGCTGCTGCGCGGCAAGCTCGGTCCGTACCGCAACAACATTCACACCATCAGAGGGGCGGGGTACAAATTTGAAGACTAAGAAATCGTTCCGATTCAAACTTTGGTTGTATTTTGCGCTGTTCACGGCGCTGATCTTCCTTGTTCTGTGGCTCCTGCAGACCGTGTTCCTGCAGGGCTTATACAACAGCATGCTGATCCGCAACACGAAGAAGGTGCTCAAGTCGATCGCTGCCTGCGAGGATGACGAGAAGATCAAATCGTCGATCAACGAGCTTTCACTCGACAACACACTGCTTGTGTACGTCACGAACACCGACGGCGACATTCTGTACGACGGCGACCCGTTCAAGAGCGCCCAGCGCCAGTTCCCCGACTACTCAGGTGAAGCTCCCGGCTTCCCCAGAAAGCGCGGCAACGGGCAGGAAGGCGGGAGGGATTTTCCGAACAATGACCAACCGGACGAAAAGCATGATAATGATAACGACCCGGACGACGGTAAATTCCGTGGCAGCGGGCAGAACGACGGCACCGGTTTCCCGGGCGGCGAATGGCCGAACAATCCGCGCGGCGGACAGACGCAGAGCATTCCTCCCATGTTTGCCGAATATCTCTCCAGGCTGGCGGACAACCCCGATGAAATCTTTGAGACCAGGCTCGGAAAACTGTACCTCTGCGCGCAATATATTTCCTTCGGAGACGATGACAAAGCGATCCTTCTGGCGAGCACCACGCTCAATCCCGTCGGTTCCGCAGTCAGCGTGATCCGGATGCAGCTTCTCTGGGTGACGATCCTATCGCTGATCCTCGGTTTCGGCCTCTCCTGGTTCCTTGCCCGCAAATTCTCCGGCCCGGTGGACCGTCTCTCCGAGAAGGCAAAAAAGCTCGGTGAGCATGACTACTCCGATGAGTATCCTCAGGGTTTCTGCACCGAGCTTGATAATCTGAGCGACACGCTCGACCGCACGAACGAGAAGCTGATCATCTCCAGGAATTTCCAGACCGAGCTGATGGCCAATGTCTCGCACGACCTGCGCACACCGCTCACCATGATCAAGGGCTACGCGGAAATGATCAACGATATCTCCTTCGACGACCGCGAGCAGTGCCGCAACGACATGCAGGTCATTGTCAAGGAGGCCGATCGCCTGACAGCCCTCGTGAACGAGATCCTCGAGTATTCCGAGCTTCAGTCAGCGGACAAGCTTGAATATTCTACAGATGTAGACCTTAGTGGATTAACGAATTCAATATCAGAAAGTTTCTCCACCCTGTGCAAGCCGAACGGCATTCACGTAAAGACGGATATCGCCGACGGCATCCTGGTCGACGGAAGCCGAAGCCACCTGGAGCGCGCTCTGTACAATCTTATGGAAAATGCGGTGCGCCACACCGGTGAGCGCAAGGAGATCCTCGTAACACTATCCGAGGCAAACGGTCTTGCTACACTCTCCGTCACCGACTACGGCAACGGAATCCCTGCCGAGGAACTCGAGCACATATGGGATCGCTATTACACCTCCCGCCAGCGAAAGGGTCAGGGTGTCTCCGGCTTAGGTCTCGCGATCGTAAAGCAGATCGTGACGATGCACGGCGGCCGCTGCCTTGTCACCTCTGAGAAGGGCAGGGGAAGCACATTTTCCATTGAGCTGAAACTGCTTGCCGACACCTGATCGCGTGCGGCGGAACGACATTGCATCATGTTTTTTCCGATTGGCTAAACATAAAGGAAGCGCTGAACCTATTTGCTCAGCGCTTCTTTTTGTCGATTCTGTTTTATGACAGACCTTACTATTCTCTTTCGTTTCGCATGCCCGCGCTCACTCCTGCCCCGCGAACACCGTCGTCTTCAGCTCTTCGATCGAAACTCCGGTGTCCATCCCGTAATACATGTGGTTAAAGTATGCAACGATGCGCTCCACATCCTCCGCGAGCACCGCGTGCCCTTCCCTGTGGAAGTTTAAAACAAGATGATCTCCGAAGCCGTGGGCCTCGTAAATTTCGTTCGCCTTCTTATAGCACTCCCACATCGCCGGCGCGTTGACCCAGTCCTCGCTCATGCACGCGGCAATGATGAAGTAGTAGCGGTCCTCCGCCATCGCCATGACCGGCAGCCACTCCTGGTCGTACGGAATATCATTCGGCTCCGCGAAAGCAAGGAACCGGTCCACAAACCAGCCGCGCTCCGCGTCGGACTGCAGGCAGCTGAGAGGCTCATTTTCCCCGTAGGTATATGAGGCGGGTCCGCCCACGCCCGTGAGGTCGTAGGTTTTGCCTGTGGAACGATAATTGTACAGCGCCAGACCGCCCGCGCCCGAGCAGGCCGGGATCGGCATGCGGAAACGCTTCTCGAACGCTCCGCAGACCGCGGCTGATTTGCCGCAGCGCGACACGCCCGTCACCATCGAGGCGTCGGCGTCGAGATGAAACTCCCGGTCAAGCCCCGCGTACACCGCGTCGAGCACCTTCGAAGCGCCCCAGGCCCAGGCCATCAGAACGCCCGTCTGCTCGCTTCCGTCTTCGCCGTACGGATAGATGTCATAGAAGTTACCCTTGCGCTCCGTGTTGTCCGAAGCCATGGCAAAGGAGTTGAACACAAGCACCGCGTAGCCGTGTCCGAGCAATTCCTGCGTCGGCATCAGCGGATGAAGGGACACAATGAACGGCGACCCCTTCGGGTAAATGCTCCGAGCCTCCTCCGTGGGCAGATACGCATGGATCGTAAAATCGGTCTCACGCCCGTTCTTCTCCACATGGATCTTCACAAGCTCGCCGCCGATGATCTCAAAGGGATTGCGCGGCTTGTCCGACACCTCCTGCGCCTTCGGATCGGGTCCGAGAAGCTCGTATGTGACCGTCTCGCCGTCGCGCCAGATGCCGTACATCTCGCGCTCGTAAAAGTCCCGGACCTTCGTGTTTTCTCTGTGTTCGTTATTCTGCATGATCTTGTAACCCCGTTATCCTGTAACCCCGTTATTGTCCGAGGATCGCTCTGTCGATCGCCGCTGCCGCCGTCTTGCCCGCACCCATGGCGCTGATGACCGTAGCTGCTCCGGTGACCGCATCGCCGCCCGCGTACACGCCCTCGCGCGACGTCAGGCCGTCCTCGTTCACGATGATGCCGCCCTTGCGGTTGACCTCGAGGCCCTCCGTTGTGGACTTGATCAGCGGGTTCGGGCTCGTGCCGATCGCCATGATGACCGTGTCAACGTGAAGCTCAAACTCGCTGCCCGGGATTACCACGGGACGACGCCGTCCGCCGGCATCGGGCTCGCCGAGTTCCATGCGCACGCAGCGCATGCCGGTCACGAAACCGTTGCGGGCATCCCTCGGATCCTCCGGATTGTTAAACCCGAGGATCTCCGTGGGCGCACACAGAAGTTCAAACTCGATTCCCTCTTCCTCCGCGTGCTCCACCTCCTCGCGTCTCGCGGGAAGCTCCTCTAAGGAACGACGGTACACGATGTACACCTTCTCCGCGCCCAGGCGCAACGCCGTGCGGGCCGCGTCCATCGCAACGTTGCCGCCGCCGACCACCGCCACGTAACCGCCCTTCATGATCGGGGTGTCGGAGTCGTCGCGGTACGCCTTCATCAGGTTGCTCCGCGTGAGGAACTCGTTCGCGGAATACACGCCCTTGAAGGACTCGCCGGGAATATTCATGAAGTTCGGAAGGCCTGCTCCCGAACCGACAAATACAGCCTCAAAGCCCATCCCGAACAGCTCGTCGATGGTCAGTGTCTTGCCGATGATAACGTTAGTCTCGAACGTAACGCCGAGGGCCTTCAGGGAATTCACTTCCTTCGCCACGATGGTCTTCGGAAGACGGAACTCCGGAATACCGTAGACAAGCACGCCGCCTGCGGTGTGAAGCGCCTCGTAGACCGTGACCTCATAACCCTTCTTCGCAAGGTCGCCCGCACACGCAAGGCCCGAAGGTCCGGAACCTACGATCGCCACACGGTGGCCGTTGCTCTCCGGCTTCTGCGGCATCTCCGTGACATTGGCGTTGTGGTAGTCCGCGACGAATCTCTCCAGGCGTCCGATGCCCACGGGCTCGAATTTTACACCGAGGGTACACTTGCTCTCGCACTGCGTCTCCTGCGGACACACGCGGCCGCACACAGCCGGCAGCGAGGACGTCTGCTGGATCGTCTGATACGCGCCCTCGAAGTCTCCCTTCGCGATCTGCGCGATAAAGTCGGGAATGTTGACATTGACCGGACACCCGCTCACGCAGGGACGGTTCTTACAGTTCAGGCAGCGCTGCGCCTCCGCCACGGCAATCTCCGCCGTGTAGCCGAGCGCCACCTCGTTGAAATTGCGCGCACGCACCTCAGGCGCCTGCGTCGGCATCTCATGTTTCTTCGGAATGATCGGCATACTCTTACTCTCCTGTTATCAATCTGTTCAGGCTTCGCGGAAGAGGTTGCAAGTCTCTTCGTACGCACGCCTCTCAAACCACATATACATTCTGCCGCGCGACATCGCCTCGTCAAAATCAATCTCATAGCCGTTGAAATCCGGCCCGTCCACGCACGCGAACTTCGTCTCGCGCGTGCCGTCCTCCTTCACGAGCGTGATCCGGCAGCCGCCGCACATGCCCGTTCCATCGATCATGATCGGGTTCATCGACACCGTCACCGGCACGCCGTACGGCTTCGCCGCAAGCGTCACAAACTTCATCATGATCAGAGGACCGATCGTGATGATCATGTCAAACCGCTCCCCCGCATCAAGCATCTCCTTAAGCGGTACGGTCACGTTGCCGTGGCGCCCGTACGAGCCGTCGTCGGTCATGACGACAAGGCGGTCCGAGCACTCGGAAAATTCTTCCTCCAAAATCAGCAGATCCTTGCTGCGGAAGCCGATGATGCTCGTCACCTCCGCGCCGAGCCGGTGGAACTCCTGCGCAACCGGCATCGCGATCGCGCAGCCTACGCCGCCACCCACGATGCAGACCTTACGGATGCCCTCCGTCTCTGTTGCCTTGCCGAGAGGCCCCGCGAAATCCTGAATGAATTCGCCTTCCTCCTTGTGGTTCAGCTTCGCCGTCGTCGCGCCTACGATCTGGAAAATGATCTTGACGGTCCCCTCTTCCCTGTTCACACCCGCCACCGTCAGCGGAATGCGCTCACCTTCCTCATCTACGCGAAGAATGATAAACTGCCCGGGCTTTGCTTTCGCGGCCACGAGCGGTGCCTCGATCTCCATCTGTGTGACAGTGTGATTCAAATTCTTTTTTCTGACAATTTTGTACATAGGATATACCCCGTATTTCTGCGTATTTGTCTGCATATCATACCATTTTTCGCGTGTTTATGCAAACCATAATTCGCGCGCTGCCGAACGGTTTCGTACGCTTCTGCCGTGCCGGCGTTACTCCTCCGGCGCCAGATACGAATCGGTGGTCACGATATCCTTCCTCGGATTGTACACGTACACCTTGTACGCCCTGCCGCCCTCCGACTGCAGGATCCCGATCCGGAACTCATCTGCGAAGAGCGACAGCTCCTCCCGGACCGCGGCGAAGCTCTCCGCGGTAAGCTTGACATCCCACGGCTGATCAACGTGGATCGTGACATACGTGTGGATCTCATTCATCCAGCGCTCCCGATCGTTCACCTTACCATCGCGGAATTTCGAGATCTCATTGCTCTCGAGCCATACCGGCAGAAGCTCTGTTTTACAGCGTTTTGCATAGTTCTCGCGTCCGTTAAATGTGCACCGTACCTCGAAAACCCGGTACGGAAGTCCTTCCGGGATCAACCCGGTCTCTTCGATCAGCCCGCTTACGTAATCCTCCACGGTGCGGTAGTAACCGTCGACCCAAAAATCGGTGCACAGGCCCTCCGTTCCGATCACCGCCGTATACTCATTATCGAGCGTTTCGAAACTATATACCGGGTGTCCGCTTTTCTCCCCTTTCCGGTCCGTGACCACATAGACGTTCTCCTTCAGACCGTAGTACTCCTCAAGCCCCTCCGTCAGCATCTTCCGCGCCTCACTCACGATCCTGTCGGTCTCCTCGTTGCTTTCCTTGATCGCATTGTACAGCATCTTAAAGCCGTGGATCGCAAGCCCGATCAGGATCAGCGCCACGACGACGGCGATAACTATGTATTTCTTTCTTGCGTACTCCTCGTACTCTTCATAGCGATCTTCCGTGTTGTTCATATGTCACTCCTCCTTCCCGGTGCATCAAACCACACCGTCTCTCTCCCCACACGTTTCTCCTTGCTATGCCTTATCAGCAGTGCACGTTGATGTACTTCGCCATTACCTCCCCGTTCTCAATCTCAAAGCGCGAGATCGATCCCGAAGTGCCCTTGCAGCGGAAGGACGTCCGCGTCTCCACCGTGAGACCCATCATCATCGACTGCAGGAAGCTGAGCGCCGTCCCGTGCGAGACGATCAGGATCTTCTCAAGGTCGTTCGATGTGATCTCTTCGTAAAATGGATACAGCCGGTTCCACAGGTCGCGGTCCGACTCCGCGTCAGGGAACGGCTTGTAATCGATGGTGTATGGTCCGACCAGCGGGATCTTGTTCGCGTCGTACCACTCCCACGGCTGACCGTTGCCGGCGCCTGCGTTCACCTCGCGGATGATGTCCGTGACGATGGGCGTGAGGCCGAGCGTGCGGTTGATCTCCTCCGCCGTCTGGAACGCGCGCTTCAGGTCGGACACGTACATCGTGTACCCTTCGCCGCATCCCTCATTTTTCAAAAACTCACCGATCGCAGCAGCCTGCTGACGGCCGAGCTCCGTGAGATCCCAGTCGCCCCACGCGCCCGCGTGACGGTTCGTGTGATGCACCGACTGCGTGTGCTGCACCATGATGATCGTTTTGTTGATGGTTGTGTTCATTATTGTCCCCCCTTAGAAAAGCTTAACTAACGCGATGATCAGACCCGCCAGGGCGATCCCGTCAGCGATAATGTATAATGCGAGCGGGATCTTCACCTTGTTGTCCGGAATGTGCATATCCAGAAGTCTGCGGCTCGCCGCCGCGTCAAAATCGAGCGCCCCGATCCCCGCGAGCTTCTCCTTCCGGTCGATCAGGTCCTTCGACGCGCTGTACAGCTCGCGCTCGCCCTCAGTGATGTATCTCTGCAGCGTGATGTCGAAGTATGTGCACACCCCGCAGAAGACAGCGCAGATGGCCCAGATGATGACGCGGTCGCTCTTTTCCGAGAACAGAAGCGTCAACAGAAGGCTCACCAGAACCGAGCCGACGAGACACACTCTCACCTTGTCAACCTCGCGCTTCCAGCGCATTATGGTATTTTCCATATTGACCAGCCGTTGCTCATCCGCATATCCCATGGTCACACCCCCTTGAAATACTTTCCTGCCTGTAAACCCCTTAGACGAACAAAAGGCCCGATCCGCTCGGATCAGGCCTTTTGTTATGCTGATACTTTTTATCC
Organism: uncultured Lachnospiraceae bacterium; assembly: GCA_902795625.1. GTDB lineage: Bacteria > Bacillota > Clostridia > Lachnospirales > Lachnospiraceae > ISDg. The sequence continues at coordinate 8,010 of CADBLW010000319.1, forward strand.
ACGAAGGAGCAACCGTCAAATTTATCCATGGGTACGCGCTACCCGAAATCTATGCTCCGCCCCACAACACGAATACAACATATTGTATAATCGTATTGTATAATCATTATACGAAAAAGTCAAACAACTCTTTATGAAAAAAGTGTGTTTTTTCGCGCGCGTGACAAATAATCGGTCATGCTTCTTCGTTTCTCGGGACTTGCGGTACCGCCCCGTGAATTATTCGGTTGTAAAATGCATTTTCCACACGAAAAAATGCCCTGAAAGCGGTCTCTACGACGCGTCAGATGCCTTCCTCCGGCGCATCCGACCCGATTTTCTCTCCGGCAAGGAACCGGCGAACCTCCTCGAGCGTCCGCTTGCCCACGTCCCTTCCGTGGTTATACACCCGCATCAGCTCCTCCCCGCTGGTCTCCATGTTGGAGATGGCAAGGGGCTCGTCAGGCCGGATCACATACGCCGCGCCCGCTGCCTCGCGCTCCGCGACATAGGCGGTCTCGCGGTTGTACATGATATGACGGTTTTCCATCGCCTCGACGGCCTTCGGATACTTCCGCAGCGCGACCTTCACAAGGGGAAGCATGGAATTTTTCTCCTTGACGAAGCCTTCCGGCTGCGTGAGGATCACAATGTTGCGGTCGTACCCCCGTCCCTCCATAAAATGCAGAGGGATTGAGTCCGCAATGCCGCCGTCCAGCAGCTTGTAGCGGCCGATCTTCACGATGCGCGATACCACCGGCAGCGACGCCGACGCGCGGATCCACTGCATGTCACGATCACCACCGTCGTGCAGACGCTTAAACATTGCCTTTCCGGTCTCTATGTTCGTCACGGCCGCGTAAAATTCCATCGGATTGTTCGCAAACGCCTCGGTGTCGAAGACATCCAGCTCCCGCGGCAGCGTCTCGTAGCAGAATTTGGCGCCGAAGATATCGCCTGTCAGCAGCCACGAAAGATAACTCTTGTAATGCCAGTCCTTCGCGTATCTCACGTTATAGCGGATGCCGCGCCCGATCTGTCC
>CADBLW010000320.1 GCA_902795625.1 uncultured Lachnospiraceae bacterium
AATCAAGTATTGTTGATTATCAGCCTTGTCTCTGTTTGTGCTTCGGGTTCTCACAAATGATCATGATGTTCCCTTTTCTTTTGATGACTTTGCATTTTTCGCAAATGGGCTTTACTGAAGATCTTACTTTCATGGTTTCACTCCTTTCTTCGAAAAAAGTCCGTTTAACATTATAGCACTTGTCTTGTAAAATGCAACCCTCATTTTCCCGAATTTTTAAGGTTTTTTGCGTCTTTTTTGATTCTTTTGCCCAAAACGCTCTCCGCCGTCCTCTTATCTCGGAAAATGAGCCCGTTTTTCCGCACTGAAATCCCCCGTTCCCGCTGTCTCCGGGACGAAGAAAGCCTCCCCGCGAAGGGGAGGCTCCCGCAATTTGTTCTTGTGTAACTTACTTGTCTCTCCAGATGATGCGACCCTTGGTCAGATCGTAGGGCGAGAGCTCAAGCGTAACCTTGTCTCCGGGAACAATCTTGATGTAGTTCATGCGAAGCTTACCGCTGATGTGAGCGAGCACCTTCATGCCGTTCTCCAGCTGAACCTGGAACATGGCATTCGGCAGCTTCTCCAACACGGTACCTTCCATCTCAAGAACATCCGATTTCGACATAAACTTCCTCCGTAAAATAAAACCTAACCTTGGACCATCCTTCGGTCCGCCGTCATTATAGCACGATTTGTGCCGCTGTACAATATGTAACTTTCGGCGCGGACACACGCCGGCAGAAGCCTTACGGTTCTTTTGTTCCGGGAGCAGAACTTACGCTTCCGTCACGGTCATCGGAGCGACAGGATCTCCGGTTCGCCGTCCGTAATCAGGATCGTATTCTCATAGTGGGACGAAAGGCTTCCGTCCTCCGTGACAACCGTCCAGTCGTCATCGAGAATGCGCACTTCCCAGCTGCCCATGTTGACCATCGGCTCGATGGCCAGCGTCATACCTGCCTGCAGCTTCACGCCGCGGCGATGCTGACGGAAGTTCGGGATCTGCGGATCCTCGTGCATGCTCGTGCCGATACCGTGGCCCACGAGATCACGGACGCAGGTGAAACCGTAGCGCGTCACGTACTCCTCGATTGCCGCCGAGATATCATAGAGGTGATTCCCTGCCTTTGCAAGCTTGATGCCCTCAAAGAAGCTCTGCTGCGTCACATCGACAAGCTTGCGCGCCTCCGGCGAGATCTCACCGACCGCCCAGGTGCGGGCCGCGTCGGAGTGATATCCCTGATAGATGAGTCCGGCGTCAAGGCTTACGATATCGCCCTCCTTAAGGATCTCATGTCTGCTCGGGATCCCGTGCACGACGCGGTCATTGACCGAGATGCAGATGGATGCGGGATATCCCTCATAATTCAGGAAAGACGGAATGCATCCGAAGCTGCGGATCTTGTCCTCCCCGATCTTGTTTAACTCCATCGTGGAAATGCCCGGACGAACATGCTTCGCCATCTCATCATGGACGATGGAAAGAAGCCGTCCTGCCTCACGCATTTTCTCAATTTCGCTTTTTGATTTAATTGTAATTGCCATTCTTATTCTCCCTTTTTTCCGAAAAATGCCGACTGCCTATCGCAGTCCACCGACCGTCCGGCGGGCGGGAAATCGTCCCTCGTCCAACGGTCTGTCATGTTGCTCTCAGTCGAGAAGCGCGGTGATCTCCGCGAACACCTCGTTGACGTCCTTCGTGCCGTCTACAGTACGGAGGATGCCCTCTTTCGTGTAGTAATCGATCAACGGCTGCGTCTGCTCGTGATACACCGTCAGACGGCGCTTCACGGTCTCCGGAAGGTCATCCTTGCGGATGCTGAGCTCTCCGCCGCACAGGTCGCATTTGCCGGAGATCCTCGGCGGGTTGTAAAGCACGTGGAACGTGCCGCCGCATGCGACACACGCTCTTCTGCCGCCCATGCGCTCGATGATGTTCTCATCCGGGACATCAACGTCGATCGCCATGTCAAGCGCATCGTTGTTCGCCTTCAGGCTCGCGGTCAGCGCCTCAGCCTGCGCGATCGTGCGCGGAAAACCGTCCAGAACGTAACCGTTGCTGCAGTCAGCCTGCGCGAAACGGTCCATGATCAGTGCGAGCGTCAGCTCGTCCGGAACAAGCAGACCCTGGTCCATATACTGCTTTGCCTTCTCGCCGAGCTCCGTGCCGTTCTTGATGTTGGCGCGGAATATATCGCCCGTCGAGATGTGAGGGATGCCGTATTTTGCGGCAATCATTTTCGCCTGCGTGCCCTTGCCGGCACCCGGCGCTCCCAGCATAACTATTTTCATGTCATCCTCCTACGTTTGGTTACACGGAAAGAGGGCGGAACGATTTCGTCCCGCCCGTACTCTTCGTTTTATCAGTCATTCAGGAATCCCTTGTAATGACGTACCAGCAGCTGCGATTCGATCTGCTTCATCGTCTCCAGGATAACGCCGACCACGATGATCAGCGAGGTACCGCCGAAGCCGAGACTGATCTTGAACGCGCCGCCGCAGATGATCGGGATAAGTGCGACGATGGAAAGACCGATCGCACCGATCAGCACGATGTAGTTCAAAACCTTTACAAGATAGTCGGTCGTAGGCTTGCCGGGACGAATACCCGGGATAAAGCCGCCGTCCTTCTTCATGTTGTTGGACACCTCAATCGGGTTGAAGGTGACACTGGTATAGAAGTAAGCGAAGAACAGGATCATTGCGACATACAATACCGCGCCGATCGTGAACGCAAACCTCTTAAGAGAATCGAAGTTGAACCAGTTGCCCGTGTTGCAGGCGAACAGGATCTTCTCCCAAACAGTTCCTGACGCATTGCCGCGCACACCGAAGAAACTGCTGATGATGGCAGGGAACTGGAAAATGGATACCGCGAAGATAACCGGGATAACGCCCGCGGTGTTAACCTTCAGCGGAATGAAGGACGAGTTGCCGCCCACCAGTCTTCTGCCCTGCATTTTCTTCGAGTACTGAACAGCGATCTTGCGCTCAGCATCCTGAAGAAGAACAACCAGAACAAGAGTGATCAGAATGATCGCCACAATGATGATGATCGCGATGATCATCTTCACAGGCTCACTCTTCTTGTCGGATACGAACTGCTGGAAGATCTGAACGAACGATCTCGGAAGTCCCGAAACGATATTGATCAACAGGATGATGGAGATACCGTTGCCCACTCCTCTCTCGGTGATATTCTCGCCGAGCCACATGAGGAATGCGGAACCTGCGGTAAACGCCAGCACGATGATCGCGATCGTCGTAAACTTGCTGTCAACCAGATATCCGGGCTGTCTGCTGAATCCGATAGCGATTGCCGTACCCTCGATCAGGGCAAGCACAACCGTCAGATAACGGGAGTACTCGGCAATCTTCTTGCGTCCGGTCTCACCGTCCTTCTGCAACTCCGCAAGACTGGGAATTGCGATCGTCAACAACTGCATGATAATTGACGATGTGATGTACGGGGACACGTTCAGCGCGAAGATGGAAAGCTGCTCCAGGGAGCCGCCGGTCAACGCGCTGATGAATCCGAGATCCGAGCCGAGACCCTTCATGTAATCCGCCGCTGCTTTCGTAACGCCGGGACACTGGATCATGCAACCGACTCGAATGACGATCAAACACAAGAAGGTGAAGAACAGCTTTTTGCGGATATCCTTGACCTTAAATGCGTTGATGAACATTGTTAACATTTCACTTCACCTCAGCAGTTCCACCAAGAGCCTGAATCTTCTCGATCGCGGATGCGCTGTAAGCATTAACCGCAACATTCAGCTTCTTGGTAAGCTCACCGTTACCGAGAATCTTGACGCCGTCTCTGGGATTGCTCACCAGACCGATCTCCATAAGAGACTCTACGGTTACCGTAGCATCATTCTCAAAACGGTTCAACATCGAAACGTTGATAGCCACAATGTTCTTGGAATTGATATTCTTGAAGCCTCTCTTGGGAAGACGGCGGTACAAAGGCATCTGGCCGCCTTCGAAACCTGTTCTCGGAGCTCCGGAACGTGCCTTCTGGCCCTTGTGACCCTTACCTGCGGTCTTGCCGTTACCCGAACCGTGTCCGCGGCCGCGACGGAAAGCGTCGCTGTGCTTGGAACCTTCGGCCGGTCTTAACTCTGCCAAATTCATCGTATGCACCTCCTTGTTACTGAATCTCTTCAACTTTGACAAGATGGCGAACCTGAGCGATCATGCCCTTGGTTCCCTCATTGTCGGGAAGCGTGTTGCTGCTGCCGAGCTTGTGAAGGCCGAGAGCCGCAACGGTTTTCTTATGTTTCGGAATTGCACCGATGGTGGATTTCA
>CADBLW010000321.1 GCA_902795625.1 uncultured Lachnospiraceae bacterium
AGCGGAAGTACGATGCCCTTGTGGCGAAGGGAAAGAAGCCCGAGTGGTCGGTAGTTCCCGCCGGTCTTGTGGATATCGATGTGCTCCGCAGGGATATGGCGGATGTCGTCAAGGAGTTGATCGCGCATCTGAAGGATCAGCTGTCGGCCAATCTCGAGAGCGATGTGGACAAGCGCACGCTGGAGGTCATCGACTTCATGAAGGAGACCGAACAGCGCGCAGCGTACAAAGTGACCAAGTCGGGTGCGCGCGAGCGTGCCATCAAGCTGATGGAGAGCGTCGGTATCGACAATCCGAGAAGACGCTACCGTCAGTATCCGTTTGAATTTTCCGGCGGTATGAGACAGCGTATCGTTATCGCGATCGCCCTCACGGCCAACCCGGATGTGCTGATCTGCGACGAGCCCACCACGGCTCTCGACGTTACGATCCAGGCGCAGATCCTCGAGCTGATCAACCAGCTCAAGGAGGAGCGTCAGCTGTCGGTTATCTTCATCACCCACGACCTCGGTGTCGTCGCCAACATGGCGGACCGCATCGCGGTGATGTACGCCGGCAAGATCGTCGAGTACGACACGGCGAGGGATGTGTTCTACAGCCCCGCGCATCCGTACACCTGGGCGCTGCTGTCCTCGGTGCCGGACCTTGACACCAAGGAGAAGCTTGAGTCCATTCCGGGCACGCCTCCGAACATGATCTATCCTCCGAAGGGCGACGCTTTTGCAGACCGTAACAAGTACGCCCTCGAGATCGATTTCGAGGAGCAGCCGCCGATGTTCAAGATCAGCGATACGCACTATGCGGCGACCTGGCTGCTGCATCCGAACGCTCCGAAGGTTGATCCTCCGAAGATTGTTATGGAGCGTATCAACAAGATGAAGGAAAAGAGAGGTGAGAGCGATGAGTGATGAGAAACGCGATGACGTATTGCTCAAGGTAGACCACCTTTCCATGTATTTCGGGCGCGGAGCCTTTGTCAAGAAGGCTGTCAACGATGTTTCGTTTGAAGTCCGCAAGGGCGAGGTTTTCGGCCTGGTAGGCGAGTCCGGCTGCGGTAAGACAACCACAGGCCGTACCATCATCAAGCTGTACGATGCCACTGCCGGCAGCGTGTATTTCGACGGCAAGCGCATCGTGGCGGGAACGGGCGCGTACAAGGACGAGATCAAGAGCCTTCGCAAGCGCAAGCGCGAGCTCTCGAAAAATCCGGATGTGAACGCCGCGAACGAGATCGCTGACTGTGACCGCCGGATCGGCGAGCTGCAGGATGAGATCCGCAAGGCAAAACACGATCATTTTCATTGTGACGACGAGTTCCGCAAGGAAGAGAAGGAGCGCATCACCAAGGAATACGATGCTTTGATCGCCGCTGCCGAAGGTGCGGCGGAAGTCGTAAAGCTGCAGCGTGAGAAGCGCAGAAAACTTCGCATTGCTGCACGCTCGAAGCTGGTGACGCAGATCCAGATGATCTACCAGGATCCCGTTGCTTCGCTTGACCCGCGTATGACGGTCCGTGAGATCATCTCCGAGGGACTGATCATCCAGGGGATCAAGGACAAGAAGTATATCACGGAACAGGTCTATGAGATGCTCGATACCGTCGGTCTTGTGCATGAGCACGCCGACCGTTATCCGCACGAATTTTCCGGCGGACAGAGACAGCGTATCGGTATCGCCCGTTCCGTTGTCATGAAGCCGAAGCTGATCATCGCCGACGAGCCGATCTCGGCACTCGACGTTTCGATCCGCGCACAGGTCATCAACCTGCTGAACGAGCTTCGCGAGACGATGGGCATGACGATCCTGTTCATCGCCCATGACCTTTCGGTCGTAAAATACTTCTCGGACCGCATCGGCGTTATGTACTTCGGTAACCTCGTCGAGATGGCTGACTCCGATGAGTTGTTCCGCCACCCGCTTCATCCGTATACCAAATCGCTTCTCTCTGCGATCCCGATCCCGGATCCCGACACCGAGAAGAACCGTGTCCGTATCCGCTACAATCCGCTGCTCGATCACGAGAAGACGGACGAGGAGCCGGAGCTGCGTGAGGTTTGCCCGGG
>CADBLW010000322.1 GCA_902795625.1 uncultured Lachnospiraceae bacterium
CGCCAGATCGTGACGGCAGCGGCGGACGGAGCCAACGCGGTGTATCACATTGAACAGTACCTTGCGGAGCTTGCTGCAAACGAGTGAAAAGCATAACGGATTCAGACGGAGCGGTGCAGTCGGCGGTCGAAAGACGGCTGTTGCCGCTCCGTTTTTCGGCATTTTTTTGAAGAATTTTTCGAAAAATGAAAAATATTGCTGTTTTCGATACTCTTACTTAGCAAAGCGAAATAAAAAACAGGGGGATGGATTGCGGTCGTTGTGCCGCACGGCATCGTTTATTCCGCTGAAAAAACGAAAGGGGGACAGGACACAATGCGGGTCAGCAAAGCCTGGATAGGGAAGAAACTGAATGAGATACCGGACAATCCGGATGCGCTGGCGGAACTGTATGCCGCCATGAAGCAGCCGATGTACGCGGTCGCCTACCGTATGGTGCTGAGTCGTGAGGATGCGGAGGATGTGGTGCAGGAGGCGTTTATGTCGCTCATGCGCATCCGCGAAGGAGGGCGCATCAAAAACGGCAGCGCGTATCTTTTTCAGATTGTCCGGAACGAGGCCCTGAGACGGCTTCGGTTGCGGGATCGAGAGACAGCTTGTGAAAATCCGGAGGTGTACATCAGGCACACCGGACGTGGGGGATGGAACGACGTGGACCGGGCGATGGCAACGCTCTCCGCGGACGAACGCCAGATTGTGGCGATGCATACGGAGGCCGGCCTGACGTACTCGGAGATCGCGAAGGTCACGGGCTCTTCGACGGCCACGGTGTTCCGGCAGTATCGTAAGGCACTGGGGAAATTACAGAAGTATTTCAATGTGAGCAGCAGCTTTGAGGGGGAATTGGTATGAGTAAGAAGTACAGCAAGCGAAAAATAGAATCACTCCTCCTTCAGACGTCCGCCACTCTTTCCGGGGAAGCGGACAAGAGGATCCGCGGAAATCTGGGCATCAAGGATATGACGGTGCCGGTTATGTCCGCGTATGGGAATGATATACAGGATACAGAGTATTCGGAAAAAAGCCGTGATCGCGAAAGCAGGATCCCTGTGATCCTCACCACATCGCTGACCATTGCGGCAGTGGTGTGCGCGGTAATGCTGGCGGTGTGGGTAAGATCTCTTCGGAAGAATCAGAACAACGGCGGCGGTGCAGGTCAGGAAGGAATGACGCCGACGACGGTTGTTACGGATACCCCGGCTCCGGAGATGTCCGCGACACCGACACTGACAACAAGCCCGAAGGTAATCGAAATGCCGGATTACAGGGGATTGGATTACAGTGTGGCCATTGCGAAACTGCAAGCTCTCGAGATGAGTTTGAATATCACTTATGAACCCGCGCCGGAGATCTATGAGGATTATCCGGTCGAGGGACAGGTGATAAAACAGCTCCCGGATGCCGGAGAACCACTCCGTGAGGGGGATTCTGTGCTGTTGATGTACAGTATCGGTGATGGGCTCTTTGAGATCGGCGATTACCGGGAAATGACTGCAGAGCAGGTACGTTACGCTCTGGATAATAAACTGGATGTCAGGATTGACTGGGTTGAGAGCGATACCGTCATGGAGAATTACGTTGTTGATACGCAGCCGGGGGCCGGGGAGAAGATTCCTCTCGGTTCCACGATCACGGTCCTTCTGAGCCGTGGAAACACAAAGTATACCGAGGTTCCGAACGTCATCGGCAAGGGAGAAGCTGATGCGAAGGCGCTGTTGGTCGCGGCTAAACTGGATTACTCCACGGAGTGGGACTACAGCGATACGGTGCCGGCCGGGATGGTCATTTCCCAGTCTCCGGATGCGACCGCGGAAAATGTAGAGAAGGGTACCGTCGTTAAACTCGTCATCAGTGCAGGCCGGGAGTCCGGATCGGCTCCGGAATCCACCCCGACGACAGCACCGACGGCAACACCTACGACAGCACCGACGGCAACCCCGACACCGGAGCCGACGAGCACACCGACAATCGGACCGGATGAAATACGGATCGATGAGAAGAATTTTCCGGATCCTACGTTTCGGGAGATAGTGGCACGAAACTGGGATAACAACCAAAACGGAGCATTGGATGCAGAGGAGATATCCGGGATCGTCTATGTTCATGTCAACAATTACGAAGGGCATGAACTGAAAAGCCTGAAGGGTATTGAGTACTTCACGGAGCTCGGATGGTTGATATGCTATAAAACGGATATTACGGAATTGGATGTCAGCAAAAACGTAAAACTGTGCAGTCTTGAATGCAGAGAAGGCAAACTGATGAAACTGGATCTGAGCGCGAATACGGAGCTTACGACTATTGATGTCAGAAGTAACAAGTTGACGGAACTGGATCTGAGCGCGAATAAGAAGCTTACGCGGCTGGATTGCAGCGGCAACAAGATCAGCAGCCTGAATCTGAGCGCGAATACAGAGCTTACGGAACTGCTTTGCTCGTCCAACCCGCTCAACGGGCTGGATGTGACAAAATGCAAAAAGCTGACAAGGCTCACATGTTTTGCATGCGGTTTGGAGACGATCGATCTTAGTGATAACACGGAACTGACGACCCTCAATATCGGTGAAAACAAGCTTACGGCGCTGGATCTGAGTAACAACGGTAAGCTGGTGGACGTCGATTGTTACCTAAACAGCATTGATACATTGACGTTCCGATCCTGTGCATCGTTACAGCATTTATCCTGTGAGGAGAATAAGCTGACCTCGCTGGACGTATCCGGGCTTGCCGGGTTGAATTACCTTTTTTGTGCGAATAATCAGCTGAGTGAGCTCGATGTCAGCGGCAATCCGGATCTGGCCGTGCTGACCTGCTATAGTAATATGATCCGTAAGCTGGATGTGAGCGGGAACACAAAGCTTGAGGAACTGCTCTGCTGGAACTGCGGAATGAGTGAGTTGATCCTGGGAGAGCATTCCGTGTTGGTTAGTGTGGATGCCCGCGATAATAATCTCACGGAACTGGATGCTTCCGGATGTCCGGAAACGGAAGATATTATGGTGGATGACGATGTAACCCTGATCCGGACGAAAGGCGGACAGTGAATATCGTGTAAAAGTGTGTGAAAAACAGGCTAAATTTACAGACAACATATTTTTTGCAAGAACGAAAAATAGTGCTTGACAACGAGAGCATTTGTCACCTTGCACAATATTCATCAAAAAATGAATTGTGAATAACATCGCAAAATGTTGATAAAATTTTTCAAGAAAGAGTTATCCACGATGAAAAACACCGAAAATCGGTGGAAATCTTGGCTTATTCACCAAGTTATCAACATTATCCACATTTTCTTTCAACTTTTGTAGTACAATCACAAACGCTCGACAATCGAAAGTATGTTTTGTTAGAAACAGAAAAAATGCCTAAAACGGCAAATGTTTAAATTGTTGTGTTGACAAGCAAATTGTCAGACAATTAAAACAACAAAACGAAATAACCAAACAATTCACATGTAACAACACCGGATACGTACGGCAGGGGGGAGAACGTGCGTGTCCGGTGTTATTTTCATGTCCGGTGAAGCCCCCTCCGTGAAAAAATCTCCGGCAGGATCGCAACCACCTTCAGAGTGCAAAAAACATTGATTTTATGCGGGTTTCGTGCTATACTAATTCGGAATGTGGGCTGAATTTGTCGGGGACGAAAAAATGCCCGAAAATAAAGGAGATTTGAATGAAACTGATTGAGAAGATATTCGGTACGCACAGTGAGCACGAGCTGAAGAGGATCCGTCCGCTGGTGGACAGCATTGAGGCCCTTGAGCCGGAGTACGAGAAGTTCACGGATGAGCAGCTGAGAGCGAAGACGGACGAGTTCAAAAAGCGCCTGTCGGAGGGCGAGACCCTCGATGACATCCTGGTGGAAGCATTTGCCACGGTGAGAGAGGCTGCGAAGAGAACACTCGGACAGCGTGCGTTCCGTGTACAGCTGATCGGCGGTATCGTCCTGCATCAGGGACGTATCGCGGAGATGAGAACCGGTGAAGGTAAGACCCTCGTATCGACATTTCCCGTGTACCTCAACGCGCTGACCGGCAACGGCGTTCATGTCGTCACCGTCAACGATTACCTGGCAAAGCGTGACTCCGAGTGGATGGGTCAGATCCATCGCTTCCTCGGACTCACCGTCGGATGTATCCTGAACAGCATGGACAACGACGACCGCCGCGTTGCGTACGCGTGTGACATCACATACGGAACCAACAATGAGTTCGGTTTCGACTACCTGCGTGACAACATGGTGCTCTACAAGGAGCGGCTTGTCATGCGCGGTCTGCCCTACGCCGTGATCGATGAGGTCGACTCGGTATTGATCGATGAGGCGAGAACCCCGCTCATCATTTCCGGACAGAGCGGCAAATCGACGAAGCTCTACGAGATGTGCGACATCCTTGCCTGCCAGCTCAAGAAGGGTACCGAGACCGAGGTTTCCAAGATGGACATGCTCATGGGTGAGCAGGCCAGAGAGACAGGAGACTTCGTTGTCGACGAGAAGGACAGAAACGTCAACCTGACCGAGGAAGGTGTCCGCAAGGTTGAGCAGTTCTTCCGCATCGAGAACCTCGCCGATCCCGAGAACCTGGAGATCCAGCACAACATCAATCTCGCGCTCAAGGCTCACAACCTCTTCAAGCGCGACCATGACTATGTCGTTCAGGATGATCAGGTCCTGATCGTCGATGACTTCACCGGACGTATCCTTCCGGGCCGCCGTTACAGTGACGGTCTGCATCAGGCGATCGAGGCGAAGGAGCATGTGAAGGTGAAGCGCGAAAGCAAGACCCTCGCGACGATCACGTTCCAGAACTTCTTCAACAAGTACGAGAAGAAATGCGGTATGACCGGTACCGCTTTGACCGAGGAAAATGAGTTCCGCCAGATTTACGGCATGGACGTCGTGGCAATCCCCACGAACAAGCCCATTGCGCGTATCGACCACGAGGATGCGGTGTACCGCACCAAGCAGGAGAAGCTGAACGCCATCGCCGACGCGGTTGCGGAGGCGCATGAGAAGGGACAGCCGGTGCTTGTCGGTACGATCACGATCGAGGCTTCCGAGACCGTGAGCGCGATGCTTCGCAAGAGACATATCCCTCATCAGGTGCTGAACGCGAAATTCCATGAGATGGAAGCCGAGATCATCGCGGAGGCAGGCAAGAAGGGTGCGGTAACCATCGCGACCAACATGGCCGGCCGTGGTACCGATATCCGTCTTGGCGGGCATATAGAGATCCCCGAGGACGCGACGCCTGAGGAGCGCGCGAAGATGAACGCGGAAGCTGAGGAGCGCGCGAACGAGGTCAAGGCTCTGGGCGGTCTGAAGATCATCGGTACCGAGCGTCACGAGTCCCGCCGTATCGATAACCAGCTGCGTGGACGTGCCGGCCGTCAGGGTGACCCCGGTGAGTCCCGGTTCTACATTTCCCTCGAGGATGACCTGATGCGTCTGTTCGGTTCGGAGCGTATGATGGGTCTGTTCAAGACTCTCGGTCTCACGGACGGCGCGGAAATCCATCACCGAATGCTCTCGAGCGTGATCGAGAAGGCGCAGAAGAAGATCGAGGACAACAACTTCGGTATCCGTAAGAATTTGCTGGAATATGACCGCGTGAACAATGAGCAGCGCGAGATCATCTACGAGGAGCGCCGCCGCGTGCTCGACGGCGAGAACATGCGTGAGTACATCCTCAAGATGGCACGCAACACGGTTGAGCGCATCGTGAGCAACCATATCGGAGACGATATGTATCCCGAGCAGTGGGATATGGATCAGCTCAACGAGGATCTGCTCCAGATCGTTCCGATCGAGCCGATCAAGCTGGACGAGTACCTCAGCAAGCACGGCAAGAAGCAGGATATCATCGAGCTTGCACAGCAGGCGGCTCTTGCCCTCTACGAGGAGAAGGAGAAGACGCTTTTCCCCGATATCGAACAGTTCCGTGAGGCGGAGCGCGTCGTTCTTTTGAATGTCATCGACCGCCACTGGATGAATCACATTGACGACATGGATCAGCTTCGTCAGGGTATCGGACTGCAGTCCTACGGCCAGAGAGATCCTGTTCAGGAGTACAAGTTCCAGGGTTACGAGATGTTCGAGAATATGATCAACTCCATAAGTGAGGACACCATCCGTCTTCTCATGAACCTTAGGGTGGAGCAGAAGGTTGAGCGCAAGGAGGTCGCGAAGATCACCGGAACGAACAAGGATGACACCGTGGCCAACGCACCGATCCGCCGCGCGACCAAGAAGGTTCAGCCGAACGATCCGTGCCCGTGCGGTTCCGGCAAGAAGTACAAGTTCTGCTGCATGAAGAAGGGCGGAGCAGAGTAATTTAGAGTTTCAGAAGATGTTTTAGGAGTCAGACTATGATTGAACTGGATGAAGCAAAATTCACCCTTCAGGGGTACAAGGGAATGCTGAAGGAAGTCGGCGATTCCCTGGACCTTGAGAACAAGGAGCGCAAGATCGAGGAGCTCTCGGGCCTTCTGGAATCACCGGGGTTCTGGGACAATCCCGACCGCGCGCAGGCTGCCACGAGAGAGCTCAACGAGCTCAAGAACATCGTCGACGGGTTCCGCAAGCTGGAGCGCCAGTACAACGACATCGGCGATCTGATTGAGATGGGCAACGAGGAAAATGACCCCGAGATCGTGCCGGAGATCCAGGCCGACCTCGCCGTATTTACCGAGGAGCTGGAGGCGCTTCGCCTCGAGACGCTTCTCTCGTCGCCCTATGACAAGGAAAATGCAATCGTCACGCTCCATGCGGGCGCCGGCGGAACGGAGAGTTGCGACTGGGCGAGCATGCTGTATCGCATGTACCAGAAGTGGGCGCAGAAGAAGGGCTTCGGCTTCGAGGTCCTGGACTACCAGGACGGTGACGAGGCCGGCATCAAGGCGGTCACGTTCCAGGTGGACGGCCACAACGCGTACGGGTATCTGAAGTCCGAGCACGGCGTACACCGCCTTGTCCGCATCAGCCCGTTCAACGCGGTGGGCAAGCGCCAGACCTCCTTCGTTTCGTGTGACGTCATGCCTGACATCGAGGAGGACCTCGACGTCGAGATCAACGAGAAGGATATCCGTATCGATACATACCATTCCAGCGGTGCCGGCGGCCAGCATATCAACAAGACATCGTCCGCCATCCGCATCACCCATTTTCCGACGGGTATCGTTGTGCAGTGCCAGAATGAGCGTTCGCAGCTGCAGAACAAGACGAAGGCCATGCAGATGCTGAAGGCCAAGCTGTTCATCCTCAAGCAGGAGGAGCAGCTCAACAAGGAGTCGGGCATCCGCGGTGAGCAGAAGGACATCAACTTCGGCAGCCAGATCCGCTCGTACGTGCTGCAGCCCTACACGATGGTGAAGGACACGCGCACGCAGGTGGAAGTCGGCAACGCGCAGAGCGTTCTCGACGGCAACCTCGATCCGTTCATCAACGGGTATCTCAAGTGGATGGCGCGCAAGCCCGGAGCCGAGGAGTAAGCATTCGGACAGTGCCGGCACAGGACAGCGAGAGCTGAGACAGCGCAGGCAGCAAAGATAGTAAGACAGCAAGGCAGTGCAGGCAGTAAGACAGTGAAAGGCGTCTGTGATGGACCATTTTGTATTACATTCCCCGTATCAGCCCACCGGTGACCAGCCGGAGGCCATCGAGGCTCTCGTGAAGGGCTTTGAGGCGGGAAGACAATTTCAGACGCTTCTCGGTGTCACCGGTTCCGGCAAGACGTTCACGATGGCCAATGTCATCGCGCAGCTGAACCGGCCGACACTGATCATTTCGCACAACAAGACGCTGGCGGCGCAGCTCTACGGCGAGTTTAAGGAGTATTTTCCGGACAATGCGGTCGAGTATTTCGTCAGCTACTACGACTACTACCAGCCCGAGGCGTACGTTCCCTCGACGGACACGTACATCGAGAAGGATTCGGACATCAACGATGAGATCGACCGTCTGCGCCATTCGGCGACGGCGTCGCTGACGGAGCGAAGGGATGTCATCGTGGTCGCCAGTGTGTCGTGCATCTACGGGCTCGGCAGCCCGATCGATTACAAGAACATGACCGTCTCTCTCAGGCCGGGCATGGAGGTGAGCCGCGAGGCAGTGATGCGCCGGCTCATCGACATCCAGTTTGAGCGGAACGAGATGGATTTTAAGCGCGGAACGTTCCGGGCGCACGGGGACATCCTTGAGGTGTATCCGGCGGACGGCTCGAGGGAGGCGTACCGCATTGAATTTTTCGGCGACGAGGTGGAGCGCCTGTCGCGGATCGACCCGCTGAAGGGGCGCGTGATCGCGGACCTTGAGCACATGGTCATCTTCCCGGCAACACACTATGTGGTGGAGCCGGACCAGATGGAGCGCGCTCTCGCGAACATCGAGGCGGAACTTGAGGAGCGCCGCGAATACTTCAAGGCCAACGACAAGCTTCTGGAGCTGCAGCGCATCACGGAGCGCACCCATTACGACATCGAAATGCTTCGGGAGACCGGCGTATGCTCTGGCATTGAGAACTACTCGATGCATCTGGCGGGACTGACGCCGAAGGATCCGCCGTACACGCTGATGGATTATTTTCCGGACGATTACCTGATCATCGTCGACGAGTCGCACATCACGCTTCCGCAGGTGCGCGGCATGTACAACGGCGACCAGGCGCGCAAGACGACGCTGGTGGATTACGGCTTCCGTCTTCCGTCCGCCAAATGCAACCGCCCCCTCAACTTCGGTGAGTTCGAGGAGCGAATCAACCAGATGTTGTTCGTGTCGGCGACGCCGAACGAGTACGAGGCGGAGCATGAGCTCGCGAGAGTGGAGCAGATCATCCGCCCGACCGGACTTCTCGATCCGGAGGTTACGGTGCGGCCCGTCGCGAACCAGATCGACGATCTGGTCGGTGAGATCCGCAAGGAGACGGACCGGGGCAACAAGGTTTTGGTCACGACGCTCACGAAGCGCATGGCCGAGGAGCTGACGGACTATCTGCAGCAGGTCGGCATCCGCGTGCGGTATCTGCATTCGGACATCGACACCTTGGAGCGCATGGAGATTATCCGCGACATGCGGCAGGATCAGTTTGACGTGCTGGTGGGCATCAACCTTCTGCGTGAGGGCCTGGACATCCCCGAGATCGGGCTTGTGGCGATCCTCGACGCGGACAAGGAGGGCTTCCTCCGCTCGAAGACGTCGCTTGTGCAGACCATCGGCCGCGCCGCGAGAAATGTCGACGGACACGTGGTCATGTACGCGGACACGATGACGGATTCGATGAAGGGCGCCATCGACGAGACGAACCGCCGCCGCGCGATCCAGCAGAAATACAACGAGGAGCACGGCATCACGCCGCAGACGGTGCGCAAGGCCGTCCGCGAGCTGATCGCCATCTCGAAGAAGGCGACCGGACGCCGCAGAGGCGGCATCGAGAAGGATTACGAGTCCATGAGCCCGGCGGAGCTGAAACTCCTGATCGAGCAGATGACGCGCGCCATGCATACGGCCGCCGCGGAGCTTGACTTTGAGAAGGCAGCGGAGCTGCGTGACGAGATCAAGAAGATCCGGGCGCTCGGGGACGAGTGAACGTCGGCACAGAACACAGATTAAGAATAAGACTTAGAAAGACCGTTTTCATGAGTGATCATAAGAAATACATTCGCATACGAGGCGCGAAGGAGAACAATTTAAAGGGGCTCAGCGTGAACATTCCGCGCGACGAGTTCGTGGTTCTTACGGGACTGAGCGGTTCCGGAAAATCCTCCCTCGCCTTTGACACGATCTATGCCGAAGGGCAGCGGCGGTACATGGAGTCCCTCTCCTCGTACGCCCGCATGTTCTTAGGGCAGATGGAGAAGCCTGATGTGGAGAGCATCGAAGGACTTCCCCCGGCCATCTCCATCGATCAGAAATCAACCAACCGAAATCCCCGTTCCACCGTCGGCACGGTCACCGAGATCTATGACCATCTGCGCCTTTTGTACGCAAGGGTCGGTACGCCGCACTGCCCGAACTGCGGTAAGGAGATCAAGCGCCAGACTGTCGACCAGATCGTCGATTCACTGATGTCGCTGCCCGCAGGCACGCGCTATCAGCTGCTTGCTCCGATGGTCAGGGGAAGAAAGGGCGAGCACGCCAAAGTGCTCGAATCGGCAAAACGAAGCGGCTACGTTCGCGTCCGTGTGGACGGCAGCGTCTACGACCTGTCGGAGGAGATCAAACTGGACAAGAACGTGAAACATACCATTGAGATCATTGTGGACCGTCTGTCGGCGAAGGAGGGCATTGAGACCCGCCTCACCGATTCCGTGGAAACCGCGCTGCGTCTCGGGGAGGGACTTCTCCTCGTGGACGTGATCGGCGGTGAGACGCTCTCATTTTCTCAGAATTTCGCGTGTCCGGATTGCGGGATCAGCATCGAGGAGCTCGAGCCGAGATCATTTTCCTTCAACAATCCGTTTGGCGCATGTCCGGCCTGCAACGGTCTGGGGTACACGATGGAGTTTTCGGAGCGGAAGATCGTTCCGGATCCGTCGCTTTCCATCAACCGGGGTGCATTGGCTGCGCCGGGATTCCAGTCCAGTGACAATCGTACCAGTTTCGCCTGGGCCTATCTGAAAGGGCTTGCGGATGCGTACGGTTTCTCCTTGGACACACCCTACGGGGAGCTGTCCGAGGAAGCGCGAAGGGTATTGATGTACGGCGATGACGGACGTACCGTGAAAGTCCATTACCAGAGCCGGCGCGGGCAGGGGCAGTATGACATTCCCGCGGACGGCGTGATCCGGAATCTGCAGCAGAGGTATCGGGAGACCGCATCCGAGACCATGCGGCAGGAGTACGAATCGTTCATGGACATCTGTCCCTGCAAGGAGTGTAAGGGCCTTCGGCTTCGCAAGGAAGCACTGGCCGTGACGGTGGATGAGCGCAATATCGCAGAGGTATGCGATATGCCCGTAGGCACACTGCAGCGCTTTATCACCGACCTGAAGCTCACACCGCAGAAGGAGCAGATCGCGAAACTGATCCTGCGGGAGATCCGTTCCCGCGTTGGTTTCCTGATGGAAGTAGGACTCGACTACCTCACGCTCTCGCGACCGACCGCGTCGCTCTCGGGCGGCGAGGCACAGCGGATCCGCCTGGCGACCCAGATCGGGTCCGGGCTGGTGGGTGTTGCCTACATTCTCGATGAGCCTTCCATCGGACTGCACCAGAGGGACAACGACCGCCTGCTTCGCTCGCTGAAGCAGCTGCGGGACCTCGGCAACACGCTGATCGTCGTCGAGCACGATGAGGACACGATGCGCGCTGCGGACTGGGTCATCGATATCGGACCCGGCGCCGGGCAGCACGGAGGCGAGGTTGTCGCGGAGGGCACGGCCGAGGACATTATGGCCTGCCCGAGATCGATCACCGGCGATTATCTCGCGGGACGAAAGTTTGTGCCGGTTCCCGCGAAGAGAAGAACGCCGTCGGGATGGATCACGATCAAGGGAGCGAGAGAGCACAACTTAAAGAACATCGACGTGAAGGTGCCTCTCGGAGTATTCACCTGCGTGACCGGCGTGTCCGGTTCCGGCAAGAGTTCCCTAATCAACGAGATCCTGTACAAGTCCTTAGCGCGCAAGTTAAACCGCGCCACGACGATCCTGCCCGGGGACCACGACACGATCGAGGGCACCGAGGCCCTGGACAAGGTGATCGATATTGACCAGTCACCCATCGGACGCACGCCGCGTTCGAACCCCGCGACCTACACGGGGGTGTTTGACCAGATCCGCGATCTGTTTGCGTCCACCACGGAGGCGAAGCTGCGCGGTTACAGCAAGGGGCGCTTCAGTTTCAATGTGAAGGGCGGCCGCTGCGAGGCGTGCAAGGGCGACGGAATCGTGAAGATCGAGATGAATTTCCTGCCGGATGTGTATGTGCCGTGTGAGGTTTGCGGCGGCAAGCGCTACAACCGTGAGACGCTCGAGGCGACGTACAAGGGCAAAAACATCTTAGATATTCTCGACATGCGCGTTGAGGAGGCGGTGAAGTACTTTGAGAACATCCCGTCCATCTGCAACAAGATCAAGACGCTGGACGCAGTCGGGCTTTCTTACCTGAAGCTCGGACATCCGTCCACCTCGCTCTCGGGCGGCGAGGCACAGCG